>NZ_JBVIWC010000027.1:68547-134190 GCF_055594965.1 Kitasatospora sp. NPDC040550
GAGGCATCACGGCCGGCGCGGGCACCGCCGCGCTCGTCCTGGGCCTGGTGGCCAACCTCGTCACGCCGACCACGACCGCCTCGGCCGGCTCGGCCACCGCCGGCGCGACGAACGCTCCGGCGGCTTCGACGGCTTCGGCGGCTTCGGCGGCGGCCGCGTCCTCCGGCGCGTCGTCCCCGGCCGCGGCGCTCTACACCGCCTCGGCGGCGGGCTGCGCGCTGGTGCGCCCCGAGACCGTCGCCCGCTACGCCAAGGGCGCCTCCTGCACCGAGCAGAAGCCGGCCGGGACCGTGACGTCGACCGGGAGCTGGAACGGCCAGGACTCCGGCCTGATCATGCTGCAGGTCGTGGTCACCCTGACCCCGAACGCCGACAGCGTCTACCAGGGGATGCTGAGCAGCACCCGGACGCTGGCGGCCACCACCGGCATGAAGATCACCGACGACCGGTCGGTCCCCGACGTCGGAGCGAAGGCGACCCTCCTCTACACCGTCGTCAGCGGGTACGGCCGCGTCGAACTCGTGGCGTTCCAGCGCAACGCGGTCGTCACCGTCAACTACCAGGCGGCCACCCGCTCCGGCTACACCTTGAAGGACGTCCCGCCCTCCGACGCCGAAGCCGCCGCCACCGCCGCGGCGCGGGACGCCCTGGGCACGCTCACCACCTCGTGAGGAACGGGACGCAACCGGTACGGCGGGCAGCGGCAGCGGCAGCGGCGGGGACCGACACCGGGGAGGCAGCCCGCTCAGCCGCTCGGCTCACCGGATCGCCCGGTCGTGCTTCACGATCAGCCGAAGATGTCGTCCCGGTCGGTGGCCGTGCGGACCTGATTCGGGTGCCAGGTGATCCAGTCGGCGTAGTGCGCCGGCGCGCCCGGGTCGTGGAACCGTCCCGCCGCCCACCGAGCGGACTGACCCGACCTGCCCACACCAGACCTGACGGAGTACTACTGGCCGCTCACCACTTCCCGGATCACCGTGAGGAAGTCTTCCGCCCGGGGATGGGTGGGATGGGTGGGGTGAGCGGGGTGGGCGAGGTAGACGACGGCGCCGGGGGCGTCGGGGACCGGGAGGAAGCGGACGCCCGGATGGCTGCGGCTCTCCGCGGTACCTGCCGCGCCGAGGCCGAACGCACCGCCGGTGGCGATGAGGAACCGCTCGGCCGGGTGCGTCGGCGCGGCGGCGGACGCGGGAAGAGCGTTGACCCGGACCCCGGGCCGCGGCCCAGTGGGACCGGCCCGACCGGCACGGTTGGCCGGCGTGCTGGGCCGTGCCGGGGAGGCCGCTCCCGTCGGCGGCCTCCCCCAGTCGTCTTTCACACGGCGTGGTGCTGCTTCGCGTCGGAGCCGGTGGCGGGCTCGGTGGCGCTGCCGTGCGGCTCGCCGTCGGGGCGGCCCTTGTCGGGCAGCAGGAAGGTGATCGCGAGGAACACCGTCAGCAGGCATGCCTGGCCGATCGGTGCGCGGTGGAATCCGCCGGTGCGGTCGCGAGGCCTGCGGTACAACGGCCGGGCGGTCAACGGCCCGGTGGTCAACGGCCCAGTGGTCAGATCTGGCGGTCCGGGTCGGAGAAGGTCAGGCCGCCGGCCGCGAGCGGGCGCCGGGCCGGGGCGGGCACTGCGGCGGTCTCGCCGGGTGGCTGTCGGAAGTCGGCGCCCTGCTCGAGCGGCGGCCGGCGCGCGCCGGGCTGGGCGGGCAGGGGCGTGTCGGCGGCGGTCGCGGAGAAGGTGGGCATCGCGAGGGGACGGTGGTCTGTCATGATCGACAGTCTCGCAGCACGGACGGGGCCGCGTCGCCCCCCTCCCGGGACCGGTAGGTCCAGCGCGACGAGCGCGTGGCCCCGCGGGTGGGCCTGGCGGCCCGGCGGGGGTGGAGTCCTGGGTGGTCCGGGCGGTACGGGCGGGCCGGGGGATGCGGGCAGTGCGGGCGGAAATGGCGTTGCTCGGACCCCCGGGCCCCGTGGCACCCTGACCGGATGTCCAACGCGCTCTACCCCGCCGGCCTGGCCTGGGACGAGGTCGACCCCGCCCGCCACCCCTTCGACCCGGCTTCGGCGGCGCAGGTGGTCCACTCCCTCGGCCCGGCCCGGCGGGTGCCCTCCCGGCCGGACCCCGCCGTCGGTCCGACCGGCGGCACCTGGGCGTGGGAGGTGGCCAGGCCCTGGACCGATGCCATGACGCACGTGCTGATCGAGCACTACGGCCGGTGGGCGGCGGGGTGGCGCTGGTCGGTCGGCGAGGCGGACGTCGACGGCGGGCCGGTAGGCAACTGGTGCTGCGGGTCGCACTCGATCACCACTCCGGAGCAGACCCTCGACCGGGTCGTGGCGTCGCTGTGCGAGTGGCGTGACTGGCTGGAGCACCTCGCGCGGTGGTTCGAGGCCTACCCCCTGGACCCGGAGACCCTGGCGGCGGACCGGATCCTGTGGGAGCGCACCGCCCGCAACCTGATCCTGCACGTGGCCGACCGGACAGGCGCCGAGAGCGGCTGGTACGGGCACTGCCGGCAGGTCCTGGGCTGGTTCCTCAGCCGCTGGGGTGTCGACCCCGAGGTGGCCGAGCAGCTGGTGGGACAGGCGGTCGGCGGCCGGTTCAAGAGCTGGACCGCGCCGGACAGCGTCCTGGCGGAGGAGGTCGCCGAGCGGCTCGTCGGCCCGCTGCGCCCGCAGGACACCCATTGGTCACCGGACCCGGGCGAGCTCCCGGACCACCTGGAGCGCTGGCTCGCGATACGCGGGAGCGTGCCGTGGCCGGACGGCGGGGCCGACGCGGACCGCGGACCGGCGGCCCCCGCCCGCGACGGCGCGGCGGAGGACTTCCGCTCCTTCGACGCCGCCGTGGACCCCGCCCGCGCCGCCGGCCTGCTCACCGCGCTGGAGCTGGTGCGGGCCGACGCGGCACGCGGGGCCGTGCTCGACTTCGAGCTGCTGCGCGGCTGGCAGCAGCACGTCCTGGGCACACCCGAGCCGCCGCCGCTGCGCACCCGCCCCGCCTTCGCCAAGGGCGGCGAGGAGCGCTACGGGATCGGCCCCGACACCCGCAGCCGGCTCGACGCCTGTCTGGCGCAGGCCGCCGACGACCGGTCCTCGTTGGCCGCCAGGGCGGCCCGGGCCCACCTGGACGTCTGCTTCTTCCACCCGTTCGACGACGGCAACGCCCGCGCCGCCCTGCTCACCCTGCTGTTCGTACTGGCCCGCGAAGGCGCCACCCTCGACTCGGTGGTGCTCATCCGCCGGTTCGGCCACCGGGCCGACGACCCGCAGGACGCGCTGAGCCTGGGCCGCTCCGTCGAGCTCGGCCTCAGGCGCTCCGCCGCCGCTCGGTAGGGTCGGCAGGGAGGGCAACGACCCGTCGCCCGGCCCCGTGAGCGGGCCACCGGCCGCGACGTCCCGAACCGGTCCACCGGGACCCGCGACGAATTCCAGCAGGCCCAGGAGCACGCCGGCCGGCCACGGCGTAGGGCGTCCTGGGCGGCGGGCTCCTCAGATCGGCCGGCCGGGGCCGTCCAGCCAGGCGTGCCAGCCGTTTGGGGTCACGGTCAGCCCGAGGCGCGCGATGCCGGGCTCGCCCTCCTCGTGCCACCAGGCGAGGGTTCGCTCGAAGTCCTCCCACAGGCGGCGGCCGCCGTACTGGCGGACCGGGTGCGCGTCCTCGCCGTCGCGGAAGGTCGCGGCGGCCCAGGCCGGGGTGGTGAGGGAGTAGAGCCACAGGGTGCGGGCGCCGTCGTCGTGCGGCTGGATCGCGTGGACGACGTCGCGCAGACGCAGGCCGGCGGCGAGCGGGAACGGGTCGAACCTGCCGTGCGGCGGCAGGACGGCGGTGGTGGTGGTCTCGGCGACGGTCCCGCCACCGGGCGGGTTCTGCGGCCGTCGCAGGCGCTGGGAGCGCATCTTCATGAACTCCACCGGCCGGAGGAGCGGGCCGCTCGCGGTGCCGTCGCCGGTCACGGTGAGGCGGACCAGGGCGTCGGCGTTGGAGTAGTGGGTGCCGAACGGCGCCAGGATCAGCCCGCCGGGCCGGGTCTGCTCGATCCAGGCCCGCGGGACCTCGCGCAGCCCGTAGGTCGCGATGATCCGGTCGTACGGGGCGCCGGCCGGGTGGCCGTGCGCCCCGTCCGCGCGGACGACGGTCGGCCGGTAGCCGGCGCTGGTGAGCGCGGTGCGGGCCCGGGCGGAGATCCCGGGGTCGATCTCGACCGTGGTCACGTTCGCGTCGCCGAGCCGGTGAGCGAGCAGCGCGGCGTTCCAACCGGTGCCGGTGCCCTGCTCCAGCACCCGCATCCCCGGCTCCACCCGGAGGGCGTCCAGCATGGAGGCGACCAGGGAGGGCATCGAGGCGGAGCTGGTGGGCACGGTGCCGGGCTCGGCGCCCTGGTGTTCGCCGTCGTCCCACTGCGTGACGACGGGGATGTCCGCGGCGGCCGCCGCCAACCAGCCGGACTCGTCGGTGGTCCGATCGACGGGCCGACTCTTCCCGGTGGCCATGTCGTGGGCCCAGATCAGGTCCGGCAGGAACAGCGAGCGCGGGACGGCGTCGAAGGCGGTCGCCCACGCGTCGGCCACGGGCAAGGACCGCCCCGGCGTGGGGCGGTCCTCCTGCTCAGGTGCGAGCGTCACTTGCGGTGTCCCCCGTCCCCGGGCGGGGTGGTGCCGTCCGGCGACGGCGGGTCGGACGGCGGCGTCCACGGGGTGCCCGGGTGCCCGTCCCCCTCGCCGCCACCGCCACCCGGGCCCACGCCGCCGTGACCTCCGTCGTGATCCATGCCGACCTCCTCATCGTCGCTGGCTCGCTCGCCAGGGCCGGGTGTCCGGTCCGTCACGGCGGGCGACGGATCGACGGTAGGGAGTCGCCGCAGGCGTGTTCAACGCGATTGCGGATGATTGCAGGGATTCACCCGAGGGTGTCGATCGCGGTGGTGATGAGGGCTCGGGCCGCTGCGCCGTGGACGGCCGGCCTCGCCAATTCGGCGAAGGCGCGGTGGTAGTCGGCGAGTTCGCGAGGCTGGGTCACGGTGACCTCGGCGGTCAGGGTCTCCACGCAGGCCTGGTCGTTGTCGAAGAGGTAGAACGCCTCCAGCGGCCAGATCCGGCGCTGCGCGGTGAAGGGGATGATGCCGAGGGAGACCGACGGCAGCGGCATCACGGCGAGGAGGTGGCCGAGCTGGCCGGCCATCGTCTCCGGGTGGCCGATTCGGTAGCGGAGCACCGTCTCCTCGATGAGGACGACGAACCGGTGGCGGCCGTCGTGGAGCAGCCGGCCGCGTTCGGTGCGGGCGGTGACCGCGTCGGCGACGTCGTCGGGGGTGCCCTGGAACTCGGTGATCGAGCGCAGCAGGGCGGTGGCGTAGGCGGCGGTCTGGAGGAAGCCGGGGACGACGTTGGAGACGTAGGCCCGGCACACGGCGGTCCGGTGGTGCAAGGTCAGCGACTCCTGCTGCACCTGCCGCATGCCGGTGCGGTGTACGCGGCGCCACTCCAGGTACATCAGCTCCACCGCGCGCAGCCAGGCGATCAGGTCGCCGGTCTGGTCGGCCGCGCCGCACGCGGTGCACCAGGCGCACAGGTCGGTCTCGGACGGCGCCGACTTTCCGCTGAGGATCCGGGAGGTCTTGGAGGGGTGCCAGCCGCACCGGGCGGACAGCTCCTTGCCGTCGAGCCCGGCGTCCAGCATCAGCTCGCGCAGCCGGGTGGCGAGCGCGGCGCGGGCGGCCCGGGCGCTGGATGAGGGTGAGGCGGGCATGGCTGTCTGCTCGGCGCGGGCGGGCTCAGACGGTGTACCGGTCGTGCGGGACGGCCCGTTCCCACACCGCTTCGAACGCGGTGGCGCAGAGCTTCGCGACGGCGGGGTCCTCGGTGTCGCAAGTGCGCGGGTCGGCCCAGTCGCCGTCACCGGTGAAGTGGTTGAACCGCACGACGCGGCCGTCGAACAGCCAGAAGTCGGCGCCGGGCAACGCCAGGTCGCAGTCCAGCAGCACCATGGGCGACCTCTCCTTCCCCGTCTCGGGGTCGATCCCCACGAAATCCAGCCCCACGACACCCTCCAGAACCAAGCCGGTTGCGGTCACTTGCGCGTCACCGTTCCGCAGTGCTGACGACCAGTCAAGGGCGTGCGGGCGCAGCCAGGCGGCTCGCGTCCGTGCTGGTCGTACGGCGCGCCACGGCTGGTGCAGCGGGGGGTGACTGCCGGGCGCAGCCGTGGAGCTGTGAGGTGAAGTGTCAGGGGAACGTCCAGCAAACGTCGTTCCCTGCGGTGGCTGTGGAGAGGCAACCTGCTCGGGAGAGCTCCCGCTCCAACCGCGCTGCCGTCTGCATGGCAGAGGGCCGGACACCAGGAGGAACTGCATGAGGTTCAGGGTCGGCCGCCGTACGGCGGCGGTCGCGACAGCTGCGGCTTTGAGTGTCGGCGCGCTCGTCTCGGCCGCCGGGAATGCTCACGCCGACGACTACGTCCCGATCAATGTCGGCCACTGGGTCGGCCTCTACGACGCTCCCAACACCAGCTCGAAGGACGGGTGGGCCGACGTGCCTCCCGGCGGCGCGATCATCGCCCAGTGCTGGACCGTCGGCGAGAGCATCGGCAACTACGGCGACACCTGGTACCGCACGAACCGGATCTTCTGGAACGACGGCAATGGATGGACCAACGTCCTACCCACCGTCTACGTCTTCGCCGGGTATGCGGACGGCAACGCTCGCTCCGTCAACCGAGACCCCAACATCCCCCGGTGCCCTTCGTAGCACCGAACGCACCCAGCCGGTGCCTCTCCGGAAGCCGTGAGACACCGGCTACCCGCCGCGAGGTCTACGGATTCCTCCTGGGAGACCCGGTGCTGTTCCGATGGGGATCTGCACTACTGGGTGTGGCACCGCTCTGGCGGCGCCACACCCAGTAGTGCTATTCGTCGTCCTCGTCGTCCTCGGACTCCGCAGTCCACCGCAGGTCGATCGGGTAGGTCTCCAGAGTCTCGTGGTGGGCCGCGAAGAAGGCCCCCGAGTGGAGTTGGCCTTCGGGCGCAGCGAGTTGGGCATGCAGTCTGCCCTGCTGGTCCTCGGCGACCTGGCGCCCCTTCCAGGAGATGCGTCGTTCGTAGACTCCTGGGCGCGGCAGCCGGAAGTCGCCGGCGATCTCGGGTGAGAACGCGCGGATGACCACGCAGCCTGTCGGCGCGTCGAGTTCCACCTCGCGTTCGCCCTCGCCCCCCCAATCGCTGTCGGCCGGTGCCGGTCGAAGAGGACAGGCACCACTTCTCCCAGCTGCTCTGACCGGCGTTCGCCTGCGAGCGATCTTTCACGTGGAAGGGGTTGCTGCCCAAGAGCGGGCATTGGAATTGGCAGCACCGAGCCCCGGCGGCATGCGCGGTTCTGACGGCCCGGAACGTGTGCCCCGTCCCGCCGCTGACCCTCCGGTTGATCCTGCGGGCCGGCCCCACGGGGCCGTAGGCAGCGGGGAGGGCCTCGACCGCGGCCGGGAGATCGCCGGGATCGCCGGGAGCTGTGTCGGCGTCCGGTGGTGTCAGTGGACGAAGATCCGGTGCGGGGTGTTCTTGGTGGCGGGCTGGTTGCGCTCCAGGTGGACGCCCGGGTACGTCTTTCCCGCGTTGCGTACGGCGAAGCTGATGAGCACGGCCATCAGGCCGGTCACGCCTGACAGGCCGGGGGCGGCTCCGCCGCCGCCGATGAGGCAGGCGACGGCGACGAGGGCGATGCCCGCCGCGAGCAGGAGCCAGCCGGAGGTGGTGCGGGTGCGCTGCTTCTGCGTGGCGGTCGGCTCGGATTCCAGCACGACCTTGATGGGGAGGCGGCAGTCGCCGCAGAACGCGTCGAGGACGACGGACCCCGTTTCCGGGCGCCGGCTCGCGCCGAGCGGGAACAGGTGCCACTGCGAGTGATAGGTCGTGCTGCGCAGCCCCTCGGTGCGGGTCATGCTCGTCCGGTGGCCCAGGCGGAACCGTGCGACGTCGGTGGGCACGCTCATGGATCTCGCTCCGTCTCCCCGTGCGCGGCCCCCCAAGTGTCCGCGCGGGCCGCGATGTTAACAAACGCTGGTGTACGTGAAGGGGACACCGGGTGGCGCCCGGGCGGCGGGCCCGGTCTGGGAAGTCCCCGGCGGTCGAGCGATGAGTTTCGTCGCCGGGGCCGGTCTACCCCTTGAACACCGACACGAGCAGGAGAGAACACATGTCCTTCCAGGCGTACCTCGACACCATCGAGACCAGGACCGGCCTGACGCCGCGTGAGTTCGTCGCGCTCGCCGAGCAGCGCGGCTTCGACGCCCCGTCCACGAAGGCCGGGGTGGTCCTCGCCTGGCTCAAGGAGGAGTACGGCCTGGGCCGCGGGCACGGCATGGCCCTCGTCCACGTCTTCAAGCACGGCGCGAGGATCGACGCCAAGCACGTGGGCACCACGGGCTCGCACCGCGACGCCTCCGACACGCTCTGGCTGGACGGCAAGGCGTCCAGGCCCGCGTGAGCCGTCCGCGTCCACGGCGCCTGCGGGAGCGCGGGTGGTCGGGGTCGGGCCGTTCAGGGGTGTGCTACGGTCGTCGGCGCTGGCTGGAATGCGCGAAAAATCCGCTCCCGAATGGTGTTTCCGAGCGGCGCCTCACACGGTGTTCGTTCCTCTGCGAGGAACCCGGTGCTTCCTTCGTCGTCCTGAACGAAGGCAGAGGACTGTGCATTTTCCGTACCGTGTGATCATCATCGGGGCCG
Organism: Kitasatospora sp. NPDC040550; assembly: GCF_055594965.1. NCBI lineage: Bacteria > Bacillati > Actinomycetota > Actinomycetes > Kitasatosporales > Streptomycetaceae > Kitasatospora > Kitasatospora sp. NPDC040550. The sequence continues at coordinate 77,252 of NZ_JBVIWC010000027.1, forward strand.
GACTGGGCGGGCTCGCGCTCGCCCACGGCCTGCGCGAGCGAGGCGTCGACGTCACCGTCCACGAGCGCGACGCCCACCCCGGGGCCCGGCCGCAGGGCTACCGCGTCCAGCTCGACGAGCCCGGCCTCACCGCGCTCCGGCAGTGCCTGCCCGCCGAGCTGTACGAGCTCTGCCTGGCCACGGCCGGGGCACCGCCGGCGCGGGTCTCGGTCCGCAACCGTCGCCTGGAGGTCCTGGCGGACCGGACCGCGAACCCGAAGGCGGGCGTCGACACGGCGGGCGACGGCACGGCGGGCGACGGTCCGCGCGCCTTCGACCGGCCGACGCTGCGTCGGATCATGCTCCTCGGCCTGGGCGACCGGGTGCACCGCGGTGCACGGCTGGCCGCCTACCGGCACGAGGCCGACGGGCGGGTCACCGCCCGCTTCACCGACGGCCGGACCGCGACCGGCGACCTGATCGTCGGCGCCGACGGCGTCAACTCGGCGGTGCGCCGGCTCCTGCTGCCCGCGGCCCGGGTCGAGGACGCCGGCCTGCGGCTGGTCTACGGCCGGATCCCGCTGGCCGGACGGGCCCGCGAAGCCCTGCCGGACTGGGTCTTCGAGAGCATCTTCACCGTGGTCACCGACGGCCCGGGCAGGGCCCATCTGGGCCTGGGCCCGGTGGAGTTCACCACCCGGCCCGACCGGGCCGGGCGGGCCCGGACCCCCGCCGTCGAACTGCCCCCGGCCCACGACTACATCGCGTGCATGGTCGGCGCACCCGCCGACCACCCCGCCATGCCCGCTCCCGCGGACCTGGGCACGCTGCCGCCCGCCGCCCTGCGCGAGCTCGCGCTGCGGCTGCTGGGCGAGGGCTGGCACGAGGACGTCCACCGCCTGCTCGCCCGGTGGGACACCGCCTCGCTGTTCCCGCTGCGCATCTCCACCGCCGCCCCCGTGCCGCCCTGGGAGCCGGGCCCGGTGACGCTGATCGGCGACGCGATCCACGCGATGAGCCCGGTCCTCGCGATGGGCGCCAACACCGCCCTCCGCGACGCCGCCGAACTCAGCCGCGCCCTGGCCGGCGCCACCGGTCCGGGCACGGGCCTGGTCCGGGCCGTGGGCGCGTACGAGAGGCGGATGCGGGACTACGCCTTCCCGATCGTCGCCGACTCCCGCCGGACCGGACAGCAACGCGTCGGCCAGCGCTGACGGGAGCGGTCGGGGCGGGCGGGAGGCCTGCGGAAGGGGGCCTGCGGGCGGGCGCCGTGTCCGTGCTCGCCCGCAGGCGGTCGGGGATGGGCGAACGCCCTTGAGCGGAGCCGGTGTTGGTGCTTCACTGTGCGGATGATCAGCGAGGCCGAGATGACTGACCTGTTCGGCGCCGTGCTCAGCAGGCACCGGGTGGACACCCGGGCACGGTGGCGGAACGCCGTGTGGGCGCTGGTGCTGGCCGTGCCCACCGGCTGGCTCGGGCTGTGGGCGCTGCTCAGCGCGGACGACGGCCGCCCGGGCGGCGGTCGGACGATCGGCCTGGTGATCGGCCTGTCCCTGGGCGCCCTGTACGTCGCCGTGACGCAGGCGTGGCGCGCGGTGCGGGGCGGGTCGGGCGAGTACTTCGAGGTCCGCGAGCGCGGGCTCGTCCACGGCTCGCGCCGGGGCGCGGTGGGCTGGGAGTGGAGCCAGGTCGTGTCGATCACGACCCCCGGCACCCCGAGGATCCACGGCCTCGCCCGCCGGCTGGGCAACGACTACCGCTGCCGCCTCGCCCTCGACGGCGGCGCGCGCCTGCACATCGACGGGCACGCCGCCGGGGCCTCCGGCCTGGGCCGCGCGGTGCTGGAGCACAGCCCCCGCGCGCGGCGGCTGCAAGGGGACGAGTGGCAGGAGCGCGCGGGCGGCTGGTTCCTGGCCGGGGCTGCGGTGTTCCTGGCGGTGGGCGTCGCGATGGTCGCCTATCTCGCGAGCCACGCGGACACCACCCGCACGATCACCGACGCGAACGGGATGGTCAGGGAGGAGACCGTGCAGGGCGTCGGCGACGGCGTGATCATGGCGGTCGGGCTGAGCCTGCCGGTGTGCGCGGTCGGCGCGATCACGTGCGTCGTGCTGTACGTCCGCTACCTGCGTTACCGCCCGCGCTGACCGGCCGGTTCCACCACGGCCAACGGAAGGCAGCTGCAGGTGAGTTAGCGGACCGGCCGGGGGTGTGCGCCAGGGCTTCGCGGGGAGCGCCTCCGGCCGGGGAGGGTGCCTGCGGTGCGGTGCCGGGCGCGGTCGTCACTGCTGGAAGGGGCTGGGTTCCCAGGCCTTCCCGCCGACCGGGTAGCTGTACAGCGGCCGGCCCTTGACCGCGCTGGTGCGGAACGGCGCGCCGCCGCCGGGGCCGATGGTCAGCGTGCCCTTCCGGTCGCCGCTGGACCACTCCAGTTCCAGGTACCAGCTGACGTCGTGGGAGGTGGTCTCGGCGCTGACCTCGATGACCTGCGGGTCCCGCTCGCTCACCGTGACCGGCAGGCCGGTCCTGCCCTCGGTCACGACCGGGCGGGGGCGGGCGGCGTCCAGGTCGAGGTCGTACGAGTGGACGTCGACTCCGCCGCCGCAGCCCTCGCCCATGGAGTAGGCGTTCCAGGCCAGCGGGGCCGCGGTCCGGGCGACGCGGACGTCGAGGGCGGTCAGCACCACGGTGTCGTCGCCGGTGCCCTGCACGACGAGCTCGATCGACTGGTAGTGGCCGGGGACCGCGCCGACCTCGGAGACCCAGGCGGGGACGTCCGCCAGTGCGGGCGGGCGGGGGACTGCCGAGGGCGGACGGTCGACCACGTACTGGTCGCACTCGTCGTCCCAGCCGGACGGACGGACCACGACGGTGACCGGGGCGCTCGCCCCCCGGTCCGCGGCGCCGGCCGGCCCCGACGTGGTCGCGCCCGCGGTCACGCCGGCGGCGGCCGCCGGGGCGGGAACGGAGGCGGGGTCACCTCCCGTACGGGTCCGGAGACCGGCGGCGACGGCCCCGACGGTGGCGAGCACCGCGGCGGCCGTCACGGCGGCGAGCACACTGCGCCGCACCCGCCGCCGCGGCTCGGCGGGGGTGCGCGCCGGGGCGGCCGTCCTGTCCTGCGCGATGCCTTCCACGACCGTCGCGATCACCGGAGCCGTTGACGGAGCCGTTCCCGGAGGCGTCGGCAGAGCCGTTGACGGAGGCGTTGACGGAGTGTTCGCCGCGGGGGCGGGAACGGACGGCTGCCGGTCGCCCCGCGCCGTGTGGGCGATGACCCACAGCCGGTAGAGCTCGGCGCGCTCCTCCGGCGTCGCCCGGCACAGCCGCGCGAGGCGTTCCAGCGGGGTGAACTCCACCGGCATCACATCGCCGTTGCAGTAGCGGTGCAGGGCCGACGTGCTCACGTGCAGCTGCTTCGCCAGCGCGCCGTAGCTGAGCCCCGACCGGCTCTTCAGTTCCTGGAGCAGTCGCGCGACCTCGTCCGCGTCCCGCACTTCCCCGGCCCCCTCTGGCACTGCTCCTCCACCCCGCTCGGCGAACCGCCGCCGGGGAGAGCTGCTGCACCGGGCCCGGCATCCCGGCACGCCCCGCGGGGCGTTCCAGGAAGGTTACGTCCTCCCAGCTCAAAGAGGGTAAACGCGTCCCCGCGTCCCTGATCACCGGCCCACCGTTGCCGCTGGGACGAACCGGCGCACAAGCTGACGGCGAACACCGAGAGGGAGCAACTGTGAGCACTGTTCGAGCGGCACGGGCCGCGATACGCACCGACGACCGTCTCCACCGCGGGGCGGTGGCACTGGCGATGGGTGGGGTCCTGCTGATGTCCGCGGGCTGCGGCGACGGCCAGGACAAGAGCGCTGACGCCGCGTCCGCTGCCTCCGCCCCCTCCGCTGCCTCCCCTGCCTCCAGCGCCTCCCCTGCCTCCGGTGCTCCCGGCGGGGCGGCCGCCGCGGCGACGCCGAGGACGTCGAGCGCCGTGCTGGACGTGCAGCCGAAGGACGGGGCCCAGAACGTCGCACCGGCCGCGCTCCAGGTGTCCGTCTCCCACGGCACGCTCACCGCCGTCGAGGTGACCGACAAGGACGGCAAGCCCGTCCAGGGCTCGATCACCCCGGACGGCACCGGCTGGAAGCCCGCCGCCTCGCTCGCCCCCGGCACGGCGTACACGGTGAACGCCCGGGCGAAGGACGCCGACGGCCTGGTCTCCGCGGCCACCAGCGCGTTCACCACCGCCTCGCCCGGCAAGCGGATGTCCGCCAACGACAACATCGCCGACGGCCAGACCTACGGCGTGGGCATGATCGTCAAGGTGGACTTCGGCGGCAGGGTCGTGAACAAGGACGCCGTCGCCAAGGCCATCACCTTCGAGACGGACAACGGCACCGAGGTGAAGGGCCACTGGTTCGGCGACAACCGGATCGACTTCCGGCCGGCGGACTACTGGAAGCCGAACACCAAGGTCACCATCCACTACCGGTTGAAGAACGTCGAGGTCGCCCCCGGGGTCTGGGGCGACCTCGACAAGGACGAACCGTTCACCATCGGCCGCTCCCAGGTCTCCACCGCGGACGCGGCCACGCACCAGCTGACGATCGTGCGGGACGGCAGGACCACCACCGTGCCCGCCACCCTCGGCGACGAGCAGCACCCCTCCTGGGGCGGAACCATGGTCGTCATGTCCAAGGAGAAGGTCACCCACATGAACTCCCAGACCGTCGGCATGGGAAACGAGTACGACATCCCCGCCGCCCCGCACGCGATGCGGCTGACCACGAGCGGCACCTACCTCCACGGGAACTACTGGTACAAGGGCGACCCGTTCGGCACGGCCAACACCAGTCACGGCTGCGTCTCGCTCAAGGACGTGGAGGGCGGCAGCGACACCTCCCCGGCGGGGTCGTTCTACAACAGCTCGCTGATCGGCGACGTCGTCACGGTCGTGCACACCAAGGAGAAGACCGTCGCCCCCGACAACGGCCTCGGCGGCTGGAACCTCCTCTGGGCCAACTGGTAGCACCCGCCCGGGGGTCGGCCGGATCCGCGGCGCCCTCGTCGCCGACACCCGCCGGACGGGGGCGGTTTCACCGGGGGTTTCACCCCGGAGCCGGGCCGCCGGCCGTCCCGGTTTCGGACCGACGGGTGTCCACGCATCGGTCGGACCGGACCGGGGACTTGATCATGACGGGTGGTCGGGTCCAAGATCTCCCCCGGTTGGATCACAACGGGGGGAGCCGTGATGTCCGAGGACCGGTCGGTCAGTCGTGGGCTGAGACAGCGCCACATCGCCATGATCGCGCTGGGCGGTGCGATCGGAGCCGGGCTGTTCGTCGGCTCCGGCGTCGGGATCGCCGCGGCGGGGCCCGGGATCGTGGTGTCGTACGTGGTGGCCGGGGTGCTCACGGTGCTGGTCATGCGGATGCTCGGCGAGATGTCCGCCGCCCGCCCCGGCTCCGGGTCGTTCGCCGCGCACGCCACCCGCGCCTGGGGGCCGTGGGCCGGGCTGCTGGCCGGCTGGATGTACTGGGCGCTGCTGGTGGTGAGCGTGGCCGCGGAGGCGATCGGGGCCTCCCGGATCGTGGCGGGGTGGCTGCCGCAGGTGCCGGCCTGGGTGTGGGTGGCGGCCTTCATGGCGCTGTTCACCGGGACGAACCTGGCGGGTGTGCGGCACTTCGGCGAGCTGGAGTTCTGGTTCGCCGGGGTGAAGGCGGCCTCGATCTGCGCGTTCATCCTGCTCGGCGCCGCCGCCGTGCTCACCGGCCGGGCGCCGGCCGCGGCGAACCTGACCGCGCACGGCGGCCTGCTGCCGCACGGCTGGCACGGGGTCGCGGTGGGCACGATCGCGGCGGTGTTCGCGTACGGCGGGCTGGAGACGGTGACCATCGCCGCCGCCGAGTGTGCGGACCCGGTCGCCGCGGTGCGCCGGGCGGTGCGCACGGTGCTGTGGCGGGTGGCGCTGTTCTACATCGGCTCGATGGCGGTGATCGTCGCCGTGGTGCCGTGGGACGACCCGGCGGTCGCCGGCGGCCCGTACGCGGCGGCGATCGGCCGGATCGGGGTGCCGGGCGCGGCGCAGCTGATGAACGCCGTCGTGCTGGTGGCGCTGTTGTCGGCGATGAACGCCAACATCTACGGCTCCTCGCGGATGCTGCACGCCCTCGCGGGCCGCGGCGACGCGCCGCGCCTGCTGACCGGCCGGGGCCGGTCGGCCGGGCCCGGCGGGGAGGGCTCGGGCGGTGCGGGCTCGGGCGGTGCGGGCTCGGGCGGTGCGGGCGGGGAGGGCAGCGCGGGCAGCACGGGCGGCGCCCCGATCGGGGCCGGGCGGGCCGTGCTCGCCTCGGCCGCGTTCGGTTTCGGGTCGGTGGTGCTCAGCCTGCTGTGGCCGCGGACCGTCTTCCCGTTCCTGCTGAACTCGATCGGGACGGCGATCCTGGTGGTCTGGATCCTGATCGCCGCCTCCTACCTGCGGTTGCACGGCCGACGGCGGCGTACGGACGGGCCGGAGCAGGAACGCGGGCAGGAGCTCCTCGGGCACGAGCCGGAGCAGGCGGCCTCGATGCGGGGCTTCCCGTCCCTGGGCTACGTGGCGCTGGCGGCGATGGCCGGGGTGCTGGTGTTCATGCTGGTGGACCCGGGCAGCCGCAGCCAGGTGCTCTGCACCGGCGCGTGGACGGCGGTGCTGCTGGTGGTGGCCGGGCTGCGGCGGTACCGGCGCGGTCCGGACGCCGGTCCGGCCACGGCACCGGCACTGGTGGCGGCAGCGACGGCCACGGCAGCGGCGGGCGCCGCGGTCACTGCTCCCGTGCGTACCGCGCAAGGAACAGGTCGACCCCGGAGCTGATCATCCGGCGCATCTCGGCCTCGTCCAGGTCGGCCTCCGGGCGGAACGTGCGCACCAGTTGGGGCACGCCCACCGTGCAGGCGACCAGTTGCTGCACGGCCAGCGCCGGGTCCTCCACGGTGAGCACGCCGCGGCGGTCCAGTTCGGCGAAGGCCTCGATCAGCGGGCCGTTGTTCATGTCGTAGCTGACCCGGTACCAGAGCTGGCCCAGCTGCGGGAAGCGGTCGATCTCGCCGATCACCAGCCGGCGCAGCGACATGATGTCGGGGCGCAACAGGATGCGGGTCCAGTCGAGGGTGAGCGTGATCAGCGCGGAGCGCAGGTCGTCGGCCTCGGCGATGGTGGAGTTCCACGGCTTGAGGTCCTCGTAGGTGGTGGGCAGTATGCCGCCGATCACCGCGAGGAAGAGCCGTTCCTTGTTCCCGAAGTGCTTGTAGATGGTCGCTTTGGAGACGCCGGAGCGCGCGGTGATGGCGTCCATCGAGGCGGCGGAGTAACCCTCCTTCAGGAACTCGACCAGGGCCGCGTCGATGATGGCCTGCCGGCGGCGCTGGGCGGCGTCGACCGGGCTCGGGATGATCGGGATGCCGAACTCGTCGATCGGCTGGGGGGCGGCGGCCATCGGGTTCTCCTCGGGGTGCTCGGGGGGAGACGGTACGGGCCAGTATATGAAACTGAACTGTTCGGTCGGCGCGCTTGGGGTCGGGCCCGGCGCGGGCCCGGGCGTCGGCGGGGGCCGGCGGAGCGTCGGCGGGGGGCGGCTACGGGGTCGGCCCGGTGATCCGCTCGGCGAGCACCGCCAGTTGCGGGCCGAGCGCCGCGCCGAGCAGGAACACCAGGTTGAACAGCCCGATCGCCTCCGGTCGCCGCCACGGTGGCACGGCCCCGGCGGCGGCGCCGGTCAGGATGCCCTGGCCGCCCGCGTTGACGCAGGCGCTGGCTCCGGCGCCCAGCAGCACCAGCGGCGTCCAGGGGCCGAACGCGGCGAGCGCGAGTGCGGTGAACGAGACGCCGAGCAGCAGGCCGGTGGTGCGCCGCAGGCCCAGCCGGGGTGCGGCGCGCACCAGCGACCAGGAGAGCAGCGCGCCGGTCAGGGTGGCGAGCGAGCCGACGGCGCCGGTCTCGACGGTGCTCCAGCCGGTGAGCGCGGCGGCCCGCCGGGGTGCGCCGTAGACCAGGCCGAAGTTGACGGTCGCCAGGACCAGCATCACCGCGGCGACGGCCCGGAAGCGCGGCACCGTCAGGGCGTCCAGGCCGAGGAACGAGCGGCGCGGCGTCTGTGCGCCGGGGCCCCGGGTCGGCTCCCGTACCGAATCCCGTACCGGATCCTGTGTCGACTCCGGCGTCGGTCCGGCGCACCCGCGCAGGACGGCCGGCAGTACGGCCAGGGTCAGCACCGGCAGCACCAGGCAGGCCCGCCAGCCCAGCCCGGTCGCCACCGCCGCGCCGACGAACAGGCCGGCGGTGCCGCCCGCCGCGCTACCGATCGCGACGACCCCGGAGGCGCGTCCGTCCGGCTGACGCGCGGCCAGTTGGAAGGCGGCCACGTTGAATCCGGCCGCGCCGACCGCCTGCAGGGCGCGCCCGGCGACCAGCGGGCCGAGGGCCGATCCGGCGGCGAGGGTGACCAGTACGCCGAGCAGCAGCGCCCCCGCGGAGGCGAGCAGCAGTGTCCGGGGGTCGCGCCGCCCGGCGGTGGCGGTGAGCAGCGGGGTGCCGAGCATCATGCCGAGCCCGTAGCCGCTCATCAGCCAGGCGGCGGGGCCGGGGCCGGTGTGCAGTTCCCGCGCGATGGCGGGCAGGACGAGGCTGGGGCTGGAGAGTCCGGCGGCTCCCGGGGCGGCGAGCGCCGCGAGCAGCAGGCCGGTCCGGAGCGACCCCCGTATGCCCCGGCCGGCGCTGCCCGCCGACGGCTCCGCAGGGGGCGCGCCCGCCCCTGCCGCCGTGTTCAGTGCTCCCGGGCTCATTCCGGGATCCGCCCGAACTTCCCGTTGGAGAAGTCGAGTTGGGCCTGCCGGAGCTCGGCGGCGGTGTTCATCACGAACGGGCCGCCGCGGGCGACCGGCTCGCCGATCGGCTCGCCGGCCAGGACCAGCACCTCGGCCGGTCCGTGCGGCGCGGCGACGGTGATCCGCTCGCCGTCGTGTGCCAGTACCGCGAGCTGGCCGTCCGCCAGCGGCGCGTCGGGCAGTTCGACGGCGCCGGAGAGCACGTAGACGGCGGCGTTGTGGCCGGTCGGCGCGGTGAAGTCGGCCCGTCCGCCGGCGGGCAGCACGGCGTGCGCGAGCAGGACCGGCAGGTGCGTCTCGAAGGGTCCGGCCACGCCGTGGCTGCGGCCCGCGATCACCTTGACCCGGGTGCCGTCCTCGGTGTGCACCACCGGGATGGTGTCGGGCCCCTGGTTCTGGCTGCGGGCCGGGAGGTCCTTGAGCCGGGCGGGCAGGTTCACCCAGATCTGGAGCATGTGCTGGCGGCCGCCGTGGGCGAGCAGTTCGGCGGTCGGCTCGTTGGAGTGGACGATGCCGGCGCCGGCGGTGAGCCATTCGACCTCGCCGGCGACGCTGGTGCCGCGCCGGCCGGTCGAGTCGGCCCAGTCCATCGAGCCCTCGATGAGGTAGGAGACCGCCTCGAAGCCGCGGTGCGGGTGGGCGGGGGCGCCCTTGGCCTCGCCGGGGGCGAGCAGCAGCGGACCGGTCTGGTCGACCATCAGGAATGGGTCGAGCATCGGGAGTTCGGCCACCGGGAACGGGCGGCGGACGGGGAAGCCGGCGCCCTCGAAGGTGTGCACGGGGTCGATGACGGTGGTGGTGGAGCGGATGGGGGCGGCCTGGGCCGCGGCGAGCTGGGTCGTCGTCATGCCGAAGACTGAACTACACGAGCCAGTTCAGAGTCAAGACTGAACTGTCTGGTTGACGCATTGAACTGAACGGTTTAGGTTTCTCGGCGTCGGAACGACCACCGCCGCCCCGGCAGCCGACCCGCACCGGGCCCGGCCTGGCCTGTCCTGGCCTGTCGGGCACCACCCGCACCACACCCACAGCCACACGCACACCGCAAGGAGCACCGTCATGAGCGCGTCCAAGGTCTTCGCCATCTCCGGCTCGCTTCGCGCCGACTCGCACAACACCGCGCTGCTGCGCGCCGCCCGGAAGCTCAACCCGGCCGGCATGGAGATCGAGATCTACGACGGCCTGCGCGAGATCCCGCCGTACGACTACGACCTCGACCACCCCGGCAAGCGCCCGGCCGCCGTCGAGGAGCTGCGCCGCAAGGTCACCGAGGCCGACGGACTGCTCATCGCCACCCCGGAGTTCAACTACTCCGTCCCCGGCGTCCTCAAGAACGCCCTGGACTGGCTGAGCACCGACTGGACCAAGAGCGAGGGCCTGCCGCTGCACCGCAAGCCCACCGCGATCATGGGCGCCGCCCCCACCAACTTCGGCTCCGTCCGCGCCCAGCTGGCGCTGCGCCAGGTCTTCGTCTGGACCGACAGCGACGTCGTGGTCAAGCCCGAGCTGGTCGCCTTCCGCTCGCACGAGCGCTTCGACGAGCAGGGCGAGCTGACCGACGAGGGCACCGCCGGCATCCTCAAGGACCTGCTCGCCGCCCTCCAGGGCAAGATCGACGCCCGCGCCTGACACCCCTCCCCCGGAACCCGCCGCCCCCACGCGGACAGCAGCCCCGCCGAGCACCGGCGGGGCTTCGCCGCGTCCCGGCACTCGCGGCCCGGCGCGGCGGGGACGGTCGCCTCGGCCGGGTGAGCGGTGCCTCTCAGCCGCTGCCGCCGGTGACCGTGCGGGTGGCGAAGGCGATCTCGTAGGGCGCCTGCTCGGCCAGGGCGAGCACACCGTCGAGCAGGGCCGTCCACGGCGCGTCGCGCCGGAGCCTGCTCGACGGCGTCGAGGTGGCCTACGGGATCCTCGCCGACGGCGTGCCCGCACGCCGGCACGGCTGTCGGCGTCCGGCCACCACCTGGGGTCACGCCGTCCTCCGGCTCGTCGGCATCGCCGTCGACGCCACGCGCTGACCGCTCCCCCGCCCGGGCGGGGCCCCGGGGCCCGGAGGGCAGCAGCGGGGGGAGCACCGGAGCCGCAGCGCGTGGCTGACCGCGGGCCCCGGCCTGGGGGTGCCGGGGTGCCGGGGGTGCGCTCCTCAGGCGGCCGGGTCGAGGAGGGCCGTCAATGCGGTGCGCAGGTGTTCGTCCTCGCGGATCATCGCGTGGTCGGCCCCGGAGACGACCAGGCGGCGGTCCCCGGTGGCGAGCGCGGTCAGGCGCTCGTGCTGTTCCGGGGTGAGGGCCGAGGTGCCGAGGGCCCGCAGGGCGTCGCGGGCGTGCTCGAGGTCGGCGTGGGTCTCGGCGGAGCGCAGGGCCGCTTCGGCGAGGCGGGTGCGGTCGAGGCCGGCCGGGTCGGCGACGGCGAGCAGGCCGAGGACGGCCGAGGGTGCCAGGGTCGGGTCGTCGAGGAGGGACTCGAGGCGGGCGGTCAGTGGGCGTCCGGCCGGGCCGAGGGCGGCGATCTCGCGGGCGGCACGGGCGGCGGTCCAGTGGAACCACTGCCGGCCCCGGCTGTTGTCGAGTACCGAGGCCAGGACCGGGACGACTTCGGCCGCCTGCCCGGTGATCCGCCACAGGGCGAGCGCCAGGGCGAGGTCCGCGTCCACCTGCGGGGTGGTGTCGCGGTCGGTGGTGCGGCCAAGCGCCTCCCGCAGGGCCGGGACGAGAGGGGCGGCCGCCGGGCCGAGGGCGGCCGCGGCCTGGGCGCCGTCGCCGGCGCCGCGCACACCGGTGGCGAACGCCGCCTCGGCAGCGGCCAGCAACGGTCCGGTCTCGCCGGTCAGTTCGTGCAGTGCCTGCGCCACGAGGAGCTTCCCCGCGTCGGCGCGCAGGGCGGCGGCGGCCTGCGCGCGCCGCTCCGCTCCGCTGCCGGCGGCGACGGCGGTGATCGCGGTGGCGGCGTAGTGGAACCGGGGCAGGACGGCACACAGTTCGGGCAGCGCCTCGACGGCCTGCGGGCCCCATTGCCGCAGCAGGTGCACCAGGCCGGCGATGTCATTGTTGTCCCCGGCCGTCGTGCAGCCGCAGTCCTTGCATTCCGCGGGACGCTCCAGGGCCTTGGCCGCCAGGCGGGCGCGGACCGCGGCGAACAGCTCCGGGTCGAACGGGAAGGGGACGCCGGCCGGGGCGTAGGACCCGGCGGCGCTCTGCATGGCGCGCGGGCGCCGGCCGAGGGCCCGGGCCAGCAGCGGGGCGGCGGCCCGCGGCGCCACCAGGACGAGCGCGGCGAGGGCCTGGTCGGCCGCCTCGTCGTCCGGCCGCGCGGCGAGTTCGGCGAGGACGGGCGCGGCCTCGGCGGCGGCCGGGCCGAGCTTGGCCAGCAGCTGGGCGGCCGCCCGGTCGGCGGCGAGCGGGGCGATCGCCGGGATCAGCCGCTGCGGGGCGCTGCGGGACAGGGTGCAGGCGCGGTCGGCCGCCCACAGGGCCTCGGCCCGTACCTCGGGGCGCTCGTCGCGCAGGGCGGCGTCGAGCAGGGCGAGGGCGCCCGCGCGGTCGGCGTCGGTGTCCCGTCCGAGCAGGAGCCCGACGATCCTGCGCAGTGGCTCCCGGTGCTCGTCCGCGTGGCCGGACCGGGCGGTCTCGCACGCGGGCAGCAGACCGAGGACGGTGTCGTGGTGGGCGGCGAGCCACGGTTCGTCGGCGTCCAGCGCGGCGAACACGGCGGCCAGGCGCAGCGGCGCGGGCGTGTCCGGGGTGAGCAGGGCGCGGGCCTCGCCGGCGGCGCCCTGACGGTCCAACCGGCCGTACGCGGTGAGGAGTTCGGCCCGGACGGCGGGTTCGGTCTCGGTGGCGAGACGGGCCCGGACGGCGGGCAGGGCGGTGCCGGTGTCCCGGGTGTGGCCGACCGTCCAGCCGGCCGCCTGCCGCACGTCGGCGTCCTCATCGGCCAGCAGCGGTATGAGCAGCGGCAGTTGGGCGGTGACGGCGGCCCGGACGGCGCCCGGCTCGACGCCGTGCTCGTCCTCGCTCTCGGCGAGGCAGCCGAGCAGGCGGAGCGCGTCGACGCTCTGGCGGCCGGAGGCGGCGATCCGGGCGAGGTAGGGGGCGGCGTCGACGCTGGCCGCGTACACGGTGCCCTGGTGGACGATCGAGCCGTACAGCTCGTCCAGTGCCTCCTCGGCGTCCTCACCGCCCTCGGCGAAGGCGCGCAACAGCTCGGGCAGGTCCTCGGCGGGGCCGTAGGCGTGGTCGACGGCGGCCCAGGGGTGGGCGTCGAGGCCGGCGAGGGCGGTGGGGAGCTCCATGGCGGTGATCTTCGCAGGGAGCTCCGACACCGGCTCGGACGGGGTGGCGCGGGTGGGCCCCGGGCGGTCGGAGGAGGCTGCGCCGGTGGTCGAGGAGCTCGACGTCCTGCCGGCGGGCGCGCGCGGAACCCGTGCCGGCCGACCGGGCGTCGACCCGGCGGCGCGGCCGATGGGCCGAACGTCCGCCGGCCGGAGCGCGGCGGAGGGGCGGCCCGTACGGGACGGGAAGCGGTGGTGGCGGATCGGCGGCACTCTTGGAGGAGGCCGACCAGGGAGGTAGCCATGGGTAGTCCGATCGCAGGAAGCGATCCCACGGGCGAGACGGGCACGGACGCCGAGGCGTCCCCGCGACGGCTGTTCACCGGAGGCGAGCGGCCTTTCGACCCCGAGGACCTCGTCATGGCCTCCGGGCACGACATCACCCCCGCGCGGGTCGAGTGGGCCAGACAGCAGATCGAGCAGAAGGGCGCCGCCGCGCTCGAACGCTACCTGCCCTGACGAAACCGGGCCCGGGACCGTTCACCCGACCACGGGCTCCGGGCATCGACCCAGCAGCCGGCGGCCGGCGACACCGCGGGCGGCGGCCGAGCCGGGCGGCGGCGCCGTGCCCACGGCCGCCCGCTCACGCACGGCGACGGCAACGACGACGCCCCAGCCGAGCCGGGCGGCACCGTCCACGTCGGGTCCGAGGGCGGCGCGTCCGTACGGGTGACGCTCCCGCCCGAGGCGCTGTGCCCGGGCTTCGACGGCTTCGCCGTCCAGCAGCGCCTGATGGCCCCGACCGACTCGAACAACACCGTCACCGGCCAGCCGCCCTACCGGCTCACCGTCTCCATCGCCGACCCGGCGATCGGCGCGCTGCGGCGCCGGGTGGGCTCGACGGTGCCGGGCGACGTACTGGCGACCGACAACCGGGTACGGCGGTAGGGCGGTCCGCCCGCTGTTCACGAGCCGCCCGGACAGGCCGGCGAGCGCGCCCCCGCCGGCCCGCAGGGCGTCCGCTCAGTGGCCCGGGGTGGCCTGGCGCTGGAGGTCGGCGATCATGGCCAGGCCGCGCTTGAAGTCGGCGTACTGCTCGGGGCCGATGCCCTCGGCGTAGTGGGCCTCCAGGTCGGCGACGACCCGGCGGGCCTCGGCGATCTCGGCGGTGCCGCGCGCGGTGGGGACGACGAGTTTGGCGCGGCGGTCGGCGGGGTCGGGGCGGCGTTCGACGTAGCCGAGGGCTTCGAGCTCGTCGACCATGTTGCCGATGATCTGCTTGTGCACGCCCGCGCGCTGGGACAGCTCGCTGGGCCGCACGCCCTCGGGGCGCAGGTTGGCCAGGACGGCGCCGTGCCGCGGGTTGAGGTCGTCGAAGCCGTTCCGGGCCATCTCGCGCCAGAGCTCGTCCTGCAGGGCGCGGAAGACGACGGAGATCAGCATCCCGAGGTCCCGCCCGCCGGCCGGGTCCTGTCCCTGCATCGCGGCCGCTCCTCGTATCCGGGCTGGTCACCGTGGTCGGGGTTCACGATAGCGCCCGGCGGGTGAGGGGCTCTTGAGGGGCAGTGGCGAGGGGTGGCGGCGAGGGATGGAGTCCACAGTGGCGTCCGTGCTCAGGCCTGCTTGCCGTAGGCCTGGCGGAGCTGGCCGTTGAGGATGCCGAAGTCCATGCCGACGGCCTCGTAGAGCGGGCCAGCCAGCGGGTCGGCGTTGTCGGCGAGCATCTCGACGGCCACCGAGGCGTAGTCGACCGCGATCACGCCCGCCTGCTGCATGCGCAGGATGCCGGTGGTGCGCTTGGTGTCGCTGAAGGTGCCCGAGGCGTCGACCACGCCGTACACGTCGTAGCCCGCGGCCGTGGCCGACAGGGCGGGCAGGGTGAGGCAGACCTCGGTGGAGATGCCCGCGACGATCAGCTTGCTGCGGCCGGTGGCCTCGACCGCGGCCCGCACCCGCGGCTCGTCCCAGGCGTTCACCGTGCTGCGGTCGATGACCTCCAGCTCCGGCGGCAGCGCGGCGGCCAGCTCCGGCACGAGCGGCCCCCACAGGGTCTCGGCGGCCGTGGTGGTCACCACGATCGGCACCCCGAGCACCTGGGCGGCCCGGGCCAGCGCGACGACGTTGTGCTTCAACTCGGCGACGCTGTAGTCGCGGACGGCGGCGAGCAGGCCGATCTGGTGGTCGACCAGCAGCAGGGCTGCGTTGTCCGCGGTGAGCTTCTCGGTGAAGCGGCTGGTCCCGGCGGCGGCGGTGCTGTGCATGGCGGTTCCTCCGTGGGTGCGGCGTGACGTGGGTGCGGCGGGGTGGTGACGGACCAAGTGAAGCAGTCACAGACTTTGACAGTCAAGAACTTTGACTACTTTCGGGTCGCACACCGCCCCGGGCGCGGACTCCCCCGTGCCGGTGCGGGCGGCTACCGCTCGTAGCGCATCTCGGGGAAGCGTGGTGACGGGCCGTCCAGGAGGTGGTCGTCGTGGCCGCGCAGCCAGCGGTCGAGGAAGGAGGCGACGTAGGAGCGGGTGGCGAGGACGGCGCGGTCGGGGCGGACGTCGCCGACGGCGGCGGTCAGGGCCTCCGGGGTGACGGCGCCCTGGCGGGCGAGCTGGGGCAGCAGGGCCTGGGCGTTGGTGTAGGAGCCGTGGCGGGAGCCGGTGAGGGTCACGTCGGCGTGCCAGCCGGTGCTGTGCTGCCATAGGGCGTCCCAGCCGGGCTGCTGGTGGTAGCTGCCGGAGTCGGCCTCCTGGGTGCCCATCAGCAGGAAGGGCCTGGCCAGGCCGTCCGCGGCGACGGTGGGCAGCGGCAGTTGGACGCCGCTGCCGTCCGGGCCGGGGAAGTGCAGCTGGCCGTCAAGGTCGACGCCGGCCTTGAGGCGCGGGTCGTCGTGCATGGTCTGCAGGGCCGCGGAGCCGCCCCCGGAGTGGCCGACCATGGCGATCCGGTCGAGGTCGAGGGAGGCGGCGAGGCCGGCCGGCAGCTGCTCGTCGTGGCGCAGCCCGGCAAGCCGGTCCAGGACGAAGCGGGTGTCGTCGACCCGGGTCTGCAGCATCTTGCGCAGGAGGGCGCCCAGGTCGAGGCCGGGCTGGTCCATGAGCGCGGGGAAGACGGAGGCGGCGAGGTCCCCGTCGGGGAAGGCGACCTCGGAGGCCTCGTAGGTGTGGTCGACGGTGACGACGACGTAGCCGCGGGAGGCGAGGTCCTCCACCAGGGTGGTGCCCCAGGTGCGCGGGGCGCCGAAGCCCGCCGAGTAGAGCACGACGGGCCGTTCGCCGCCGGGGAGGGCGGGCGCGTCGGCGCGGGCGTGGGTGCGGATGCCCGCCCAGTCGGTGCGGCCGGGTTCGAAGCCGTTCTCGCGCCGGCCGATGCTCCCGGCGCTGTCGAAGTGGTCGGCGGCGGCGGGGAGCATGAACGGCGCGCGGTCGTCGCCGGTGGCGGGGCGGGTGGTCGGGTACCAGAGGCTGATCATCAGCTTGCGGTGCTGTCCGGGCTTCCAGGGGTCGTCCCGGCCCTCGTCCGTGAGCTGCAGGGCGGTCGTGCCGACCGGGTACGGCCCGGTGGGCTGCGGCAGCCACGCCCTGGCCTGCCGCCCGGCGGCCCGCTCCGGCGCCGCCACCGCGCCCGGCGCCCCGGCCGCGCCCACCGTGGCCGTCGCCGCCAGCAGCACCGCCGCCGCGGCCGCCGCGGCCCGTCCTCGCCTGCTCATCGCCGTTCCTCCTCGTTCGTTCCCGTGGTCGCTTCCGGCACGGGCGACGGTACGGGCGAGGAGGGGCGGAAACCGTCGTACCGGGGTGCCAAGTCCCGCTGTAGTACTCCGGTATGACGGTGTTGGGTGCCGCGGGTGCTTCCTGTTCCCTTCCGGGTCAGTGGCTGGGGGTGGGCTGTTCCGGGGTGAGGGAGTTGCCGGGCGGGATGTGGCCGCAGTCGGAGGGGGCGGGGCGGCCGGCGAAGCGGTCGTCGAGCCAGGCGAGGGCCTGCGGGGCCCAGACGACGGGGACGCCGAAGTGGCTGAGGAGGTCGTACTGCTGGTAGGCGACCGGGCTGGTGCCGGTCGCGCAGTACTGCCGGGCGAGCGCCCGGACGTCCCCGGCGACCATCACGCCGTCGCCGGTGCCGATGCCGGGCGGGTTGGCGAAGGTGCCCTCCAGGAAGCCGCCGTTGCCCTGGGCGATGGAGCCGGGCACGGTCGGGGTGGGGGCCGAGCCGAGGTTGTTCCGGTTGACGGCCTCGACGAAGGGCGGCGCGGAGTTCGGGTCGGCGTACTGGGGTTTGACCATCGCCTTCCAGGTCAGTCCCGGGTAGTGGCCCAGGGCGTCGACGATCGAGCCGTGCTCCAGCTGCTGGTAGACCGAGCGGCCGTAGTCGTTCAGGTAGGGCGTCAGGTCGACGCCGAAGGAGCGCGAGGCGCCGATCACGGCCAGCGGGGTGATCCCGCTCCACGCCAGCGAGCCGTCGACGTACTTGAGGTTGTGCGCCGGGTCCACCAGCAGTCCGCCCTCGGTGTAGCCGACCAGCTTGGCGTTCACCTCGGGTGCGTAGCCCGGCGCGAGCGCGGCCGCCCAGCCGGTGGCGACGGCGCCGCCGGAGTACCCCATCAGCCCGAAGCGGGTGTCGGGGCCCATGCCGGTGGCCGGGGACCGGGTCGCGGCCCGGATGGAGTCCAGGGTGTTGGTCGCGTACTCCGGCCCGGCCGCGAAGTCGGCGTTCTGGCCCTCGGTGTCGGGGAGGACCACGTTGTAGCCCTGGGCGAGCAGCGGCACCAGGAAGAGCGCCTCGACGTTGGGGATCACGCCGCCGAGGCTGAGGTCGCCGGCCACCGCCCGGGAGGGGCTGTCCTTCGGGTCGAGCGAGTCGTAGAAGGACTGGTAGGAGACGGCCTTGCTGCCGTCCCCGGCCAGGCTGCGCACCACGGTGGTGACGTTGGCGGCCGGGCGGCCCTGCGCGTCGGTGGTGCGGTAGAGCAGTTGGACCGCCGTCACCGGGGTGGGCAGCCCGAGCACGTGGTACGGCAGGGTGCGCGTCTTGAGCACGGCGCCCGGGGCGAGCGAGGCCAGTGGCGTGCTGCCGTCGTAGGCGTAGAAGGGGTCGCTCGCGGCGGTGGAGCGCGCGGCCGCGGAGGCCGCCGGGGCCGTCGTGACAGCGCCGGCCGGGCCGGCCGTGGCGGCCGCGGCGGTGGCGGCCAGGGCGGCGGTGACGGCGGCGGCGAGCAGCCGGGACGTGCAGGTGCGCATGGTTCCCCCGGGTCGTGGGATTCCTGGTGGTCCGTCGGAGAACGCGGGTTACCAACTGGTAGGTAGTGCCCCGGAGAACATCATGTCGGCGGCCCGGCGCAGTGTCCTCTGGGCGGGGCACAGAGATTCCGGACGCGGTTTGTGACCGGTCACAAGGTGACACACCGTACGGCGGCCGGCCCGGAGTGGGGCCGGCCGCCGCGGTGACAGGCTGCGGGGGTTACAGGCTGTGGGTGAGGTGGTCGGTCAGGAGGCGGGTGAAGCGGGCCGGGTCGGGCAGGTCGCCGCCCTCGGCGAGCAGGGCGCTGCCGTGCACGAGTTCGGCGATGTCGGCCAGGGCCGGGTCGTCGGACTTCGCCCCGTGGGCCCGGTGCAGGGCGGTGATCAGGGGGTGGGTGGGGTTGAGCTCCAGGATCCGCTTCACGGTGGGGAGTTCCTGGCCCATGGCCCGGTACATCTTCTCCAGGGTGGGGGTCAGGTCGTGGGCGTCGCCGACCAGGCAGGCGGCGGAGGTGGTGAGCCGGGTGGAGAGGCGGACCTGCTTGACGTGCTCGGCCAGGGTGCCCTGCAGCCAGGTGAGGAGGTCGGCGAACTCCTCCTCGCGCCGGGCCTTCTGCGCCTTCGCCTCGTCGTCGCCGTCGGTCTCGGCGTCGTCGCCGAGGTCGACCTGGCCCTTGGCGATGGACTGGAAGCGGTGGCCCTCGAAGGCGGGGACCTGGTCGGTCCAGACCTCGTCGACGGGGTCGGTGAGGATCAGGACCTCGTAGCCCTTGGCGGTGAAGGCCTCCATGTGCGGGGAGTTCTCCACCATCTGGCGGTTCTCGCCGGTCAGGTAGTAGATGGTGTCCTGGCCGTCCTTCATCCGCTCCACGTACTCGCGCAGCGTGGTCGCCTTCTCCGGGTCGTGGGTGGAGGCGGCCGAGACCAGCGGCAGCAGCGCGTCGGTGTTGTCGCGGTCCTCGATCAGGCCTTCCTTGATCACCCGGCCGAACTGCTCCCACGCCGTGGTGTAGGCCTCGGGCTTGGTGGCCTGCATGTCCTTGAGGGCGGCGAGGACCTTCTTGACGAGTCGCCGGCGGACCGCGGTGATCTGGCGGTCGTGCTGCAGGATCTCGCGGGAGACGTTCAGCGACAGGTCGTGGGCGTCGACGACGCCCTTGACGAAGCGCAGGTAGTTCGGCATGAGCGCGTCGCAGTCGTCCATGATGAACACCCGCTTGACGTACAGCTGCACGCCCCGCTTGGTGTCCCGGGAGAACAGGTCGAACGGCGCGTGGGCGGGAATGAACAGCAGCGCCTCGTACTCGAAGGTGCCCTCGGCGCGCATGTGGACGGTCTCGGCCGGGGCCTGCCAGTCGTGGCTGATCTGCTGGTAGAACTCGTGGTACTCGGCCTCGGTCACCTCGCTGCGCGGGCGGGCCCACAGGGCCTTCATCGAGTTCAGCGTCTCCAGCGCGGCGGCGGGTGCGGCGCCGTCCACGGTCTCGGTCTCGTCTTCGGCACCGTCCGCGCCACCGTCCGCGGCGGTGGGTTCGGCGGCGGGTTCGGCGGCCATGCGGATGGGCCAGCGGATGAAGTCCGAGTACTGCTTGACGATCTGGCGGATCTTCCACCCCGCGAGGTAGTCGCCGAGGCCGTCCTCGCCGTCGGCCGGCTTGAGGTGCAGCGTGACCGAGGTGCCCGCCGGCAGGCCGTCGGCCGGTGCGATCGTGTAGGTGCCCTCGCCGTCGGACTCCCACGCGGTGCCCTGCTCGGTGCCGGCGCGGCGGGTGTGCAGGGTGACCTTGTCGGCGACCATGAACGCCGAGTAGAAGCCGACCCCGAACTGGCCGATCAGGTTCTGCGCCGCTTCCGCGTCCTTGGCCTCCTTGATCCTGGCCAGCAGGCCGGCGGTGCCGGACTTCGCGATGGTGCCGATCAGGTCGACGACGTCCTCGCGGGTCATGCCGATGCCGTTGTCCCGCACCGTCAGGGTGCGGGCCTGCCGGTCGACCTCCAGGGTGATGTGCAGGTCGGAGGTGTCGGCCTGGAGGTCGGTGTCGGTGAGGGATTCCAGGCGGAGCTTGTCGAGGGCGTCGGAGGCGTTGGAGATCAGCTCGCGCAGGAAGATGTCCTTGTTCGAGTAGATCGAGTGGATCACCAGCTGCAGCAGCTGGCGGGTCTCCGCCTGGAATTCCAGCGTCTCGGTCGGGCTGGCCACGAGGGGTCTCTCCTTTTCGTGTTCGTGCGCACCACGTGGTGACCAGGCAAGGATACGGAGGCCGACGGTGCTGGGCGAAGGCCGGCCCGTGACCGCTCGGGCCCGGGTCAGCCGCGTTGCACGGTGACGCGGTCCACGGCCGTGCCGTCCTCGGTGACGGACCGCACCTCCATCCGGGCCGGTGCGCCGGCGGCGGCGGGCGTCACGTCGACCGCCACCAGGCAGTAGCCGGTGTAACGGACCCTGGACCAGGTGACCTTGACGGTCTGCTCGTGGCCGCTCCGGTCGGAGACCACCATCGGGACCGGGGCGTCGTTCCTGGTCTCGTGCCCGAGGTAGGTGTCGGAGGCGGGGAACGTGTAGAGCCCGCCGCCACCGCCGCCCGCGACGACGTAAGTGGTGCCGTCCTTCACCGGGTTGACGGTGTCACCGGAGGCGACCTTGCGGGTGGCCTTGCCGGCCCGGATCGGGTCGGTCCGCTCGTAGACGTGGTTGTGGCCGCTGAGCACCAGGTCCACCTGGTACTTGTCGAACAGCGGGGCCCAGTCCTGCTGCGCGCCGAGTTCGGCCCCGTTGTCGTGGCAGGTGGAGTACGTGCACTGGTGCAGGTAGACGACGATGAAGTCGATACCGGGCTCGGTGCGCAGGGCGGCGAGCCGGGCCTCCAGCCACTTCTTCTGCCGGCCCTTGGTGCGGTCCAGGTTGGCGGGGGTGTTGAAGCAGAGGTCGTTGCCGTCGAGGCTGATCAGGCCGACGTTCTGGTAGCGCCAGGAGTAGATGCCCGTCGACTGGTCCCAGGCGTTGTCGGGCATCGTGAAGCGGGCGCGGACGCCGCCGTAGCCGTCGCCGCCGTACCAGGGCTCCATCTCGTGGTTGCCGACCGCCACCATCCACGGGGTGCGGGCGGCGACGGGGTCGTTCTGCACGAAGAAGGAGTCCCACAGGCGGGCGTCGTACGCGTCGTCGGTCTTGCCGCTGCCGCCGCTGTTGGCGTACGAGAGGTCGCCCATGTGGAGGTGGAAGGCGGGGTCGAGGCCGGCGATCAGGTGGCCGGTGGCGGCGGCGTTGTACCCGATGCCCTGGTCGCCGAAGGCCGTGAAGGTGAACCCGGCGCCGCGTCCGGGGGCGGGTGCGGTGCGGAAGCTCGCCACGTCGCCGAGCCGGCCGGCCTGGCCGCCTTGGCCGGCCGGGTCGTGGCCCTGGTGGCCGACGACGTAGTAGTAGGTGGTGTCCGGGATCAGCTGGTCCAGCTGCGCGTGCAGGTAGTACTGGGTGACGGTGGTGGGCCTGACCAGGGGCTGGTCCTCGACCGGGTGCTGCCAGGCGAGTTTGCTGACCAGGGTGCGGACCTCGGCCGGGACCGGGGCGCCGAGGTCGCCGGGCTGCAGGCCGATCCGGACGAAGGGGGCGGTCACCGCGTCCGGCACCTGCCAGGAGACGACGACCTGACGGGACGGGTCGGCCCCGTAGGCGAGGTGCCGGCCGAAGGGCCGCAGCGCGGACCCGGCGGTCCGCTCGCCGCGGGGCGACGGCAGGGTGGGGGTGCCGGGGCCGGGGAGGTCGAGGGCGGTGGGGCGCGAGGAGGGGGTGTCGGGGGCGGTGGGGCGCGAGGAGGGGGTGTCGGGGGCGGTGGGGCGCGGGGCGGCGGCCCGGGCGGTGCCGGGCAGCAGGAAGCCGCCGGCGAAGGCCGCTCCGCCCGCCGCGCCGACACGCAGGAGGGAGCGCCGGGTGTGCCGGAGGTGCTGTGGTGTCTCGGACATGACATCAAGTTAGGAAAGTTCCCTAACATCTGACAAGAGGGCGGACGGCACCGGGGGCGGTGGGTTCGGGGCGCGGGTCCAGGGCGCGGGTTCCGGGCAGGCGGGGTCCCGACCCGCGCGTACGGAAGGCCTATCGCGGAATCGCCGGGATCACCGCGCCCCTGGGGTGCGGAAGACACGGGCCAGGTGGGCGGTCAGGCCCTCGGCCGTGGGTGGGTGGAGGCGGGCGCCCAGGTAGCCGTCCGGGCGGATGACGAAGGCCGTCGGGCCGCCCTGGGTCGCGTAGGCGCGGGCGAACTCGCCGCGGGTGTCGCGGTACACCGGGAGCTGCGTCCCGCCGGCCGGGTGCCGTGCGCCGTCGGCGAGGATCACGCAGGAAGATATCTGATGACGAGTCAGTTCGACGGCGAGGGAGGCGAGTTCGTCGAACCCGGCGGTCGACTCCCGGCCGGTGCCGTACAGCAGCAGCACGTGTTCGCCCACCCGCAGCACGTCGTACAGGCGCTGCGGGTAGGTGGCGATCTCCCCGGTGAGGCCGGCGCAGTCGGGGGCCCGGTCGCCGGGGCGGGGGGCCGGCCCGGCGTCGGCATCGGCGTCGGCATCGGCATCGGCGTCTGCGTCCGGGGGGCCGACGATCGGGCTGTCCCGGTAGCCGACGAGCAGTTGGGCTTCGCGCAGCAGCAGGGTCGCCGGGTCCTCCGGGTCGGCCTGGACGCCTTCGGCGGCGTGTCGGACGGTGCGGCCGACCACCTCCTCGCCGACCGGGCGGCGTTCGGCGTCGTAGCTCGCGAGGAGGTTCGGCCGGGCGGCGCCGCCGATCGTGAGGGCGAGCTTCCAGGCGAGGTTGTAGGCGTCCTGGATGCCGGTGTTCATGCCCTGCGCGCCGGTGGGCGGGTGGATGTGCGCGGCGTCCCCGGCGACGAGGACCCGGCCCTCCCCGTACCGGTCCACCAGCCGGTGGCTGATCCGGAAGACCGAGGACCAGCGCATGGCGGAGGCGGTGGTCGGCTGCGGGGAGAGCCGGTCCAGGACCGCCTGGACGTCGGACAGCGCCGGGCCCCGGCCGGCCTCCAGGCCGTGCGCGACGCCGGAAGCGGCCGGTGCCGCCGACAGCTCGGGCGGCACCGGCATCGACATCCGGTAGCGGCCCCGGCCGGGCAGCGGGATGCAGACCAGCAGGTCGTCGACGCGGCCGTCCTCGGCCCGGTGCACGGCGCGCACGCCGTAGCCGGACGGCAGGTCCCAGTCGACCTCGACGTCGGCGAGCATGTACTCCTCGGGAAACGCCCCGCCCCGGAAGCCGAGCCCGAGCCCCTTGCGGACGGTGCTGTGCGCACCGTCGCAGCCGATCAGGTACCGGGAGCGGACCTCCTCCTCCCCCTCGGAGGTGGCCAGGCGGCTGGTCACGCCGTCGTCGTCCTGGGTGAACGACAGCAGTTCGCTGCGGCGCTCGATCCGGCCCCCGAGGCGGATCAGGTGCTCCTCCAGGATCCGCTCGGTCTCGTACTGGGGCAGCGCCGCGAAGCCGTACGGCACTTCGGGCGGCAGCGCCAGGTCGGTCCGGAGCTGCTCGGTGCCGTTCACGTAGAACAGTTGCCCGCGCATCGGGACGGCGGCGTCGAGCGCGGCCCGCACCAGCCCCATCCGGTCCCAGATCTCCAGCGTGCGCGGCTGGACTCCGACCGCCTTCGCGAACGGCAGCCGCTGCGGCAGCCGTTCGACGAGCCTGCATCCGATCCCCCGCCTGCGCAGTTCCACGGCTGCGGTCAGGCCGACCGGTCCGGCGCCCACGACGAGTACGTCCACTGGAAACCTCCCGGGTGCGTACCGGTACGTCCCCCCTGGTCCACTTCCCATGGTGGCGGGCCGGGCGGGTGACGGCGACCGCGCCACGGCCACGGCCACGGCCCCGGTACTGGCCCCGGTGCTGGCCGGCCCGTGGGCGCAGGGCCCGTCAGCCCTGGGCGCCCAGCCGGCGGCGGAAGGCGAAGCGCAGGCGGCCGGGGGTGGGGCGGCCGGCGACGACCGCCTCGAAGCGGCGGTGGTCACGGGCCGCCCGGAGCACCGCGAGGTCGTGGGTGCCGGGGGCGGGCGGGGCCGGTTCGGCGTGCTGGGCGGCGCGGTAGCTGTCCAGGAGGTGCTGCTGCAGTGCGTTCATGCGCCCACCCTGCACCGGGGCCGCCCCACCGGTCCCGCCGATTGACGACCCCCGTCAAATGACGTGATCAGCAGGCCAGGCACCATGGAGGGGTGAGCGTGACCATCGACATCACCGGACTGCCGCACGAGCGGATCGCCTTCCACCCCTCGCCGCTGGCCGAGCTCGGCAACGCGCTGCACGCGCTCGCCGAGCCCGCCCACCACCCCCGGCTGCACGCGTGGACGACCGCGACCGCCGGCACGCTCGAACCGGAACTGGCCGGCCGGATGCTGGAGGCCGACTTCATGTGGCGCTCCACGCGCTCCGACCTCCTGATGCCCGCAAGCCCCCGGCAGACCCTCGCCGAAGAGCTGGACGACCTCGACCGGATGCCGGACGAGAGGTTCGTCGGCGCCGCCCTGGAGATCTCCTGCAGCACCAGCCACTACCCCCAGGGCCTGCCCTCGCCCCTGGTCGACGCGTGGTCCCGGCGCCGCGCCCTCGGCCTGGCAGCGGCCCGCGGCCCGCACCAGGCGGCGTTCGTCGAACGGATGCTCAACGACCCCACCGGCACCCGGACGTGGATCCGGCGCCTCCTGGAGGACTGCGACCGGGCGTTCTTCGCCGACACCTGGCGCCGGGTCCGCGTCCAACTCGCGGCCGACGCCCGGCAGAAGACCGAACTGCTGCGCCGCAAGGGCCTGGCGCAGGCCCTCACGGCGGCGTCACCGGCGCTGAGCCTGGAGGAGGACGAGCACGGCAGCCGCATCGTCGTCGACAAACTCCTGCACGGGCGCACCGACGCCCGCGACACCGCCGTCACCCTGCTGCCCAGCGTCTTCGGCTGGCCGCACCTGTTCACCCTGTACGGGCCGGGCTGGCGGCCCGTGATCCAGTACCCGGCCGCGGCCCACGAGATCGGCGGCGCCGAGCCGGTGGAGACGGTCAGGCTGCGCCTGGACGCGCTGACCCACCCGATGCGGATGAACCTGTGCCGCAACCTGGCGCGCGCCGCGTACTCGACGAACGAGCTGGCCGACGCCTACGGCCTCACCGCCCCCGAGATCTCCCGCCACCTCGCCGTCCTGCGCAAGGCCGGGCTGCTCGTCACCCGGCGCCGGGGCCGCTACGTCCTCCACCAGCTCGACATCTCCGTCGTGTCCCGGATCGGCAGCGACTTCCTGGAGTCGGTGCTGCGCTGAGGCCCACCCCGCGCCCGCGGTGGGCGGTGCGTGGTGGGCGGTGCGTGGTGGGCACGGTGGTCGGGTGGGCGAGGGCGGATTCGAACCGCCACAGCCGAAGCGGGGGTGTTACAGACCCTTGGGCTCTCCAGTGCCCGGCTCGCCCGTCGAACTGCTCGGTGGTGCGCGGAGAGTGCGCGGATCGAACGCGCGCGGGCTGTCACCCGACGACGGCTTAGCAAGCCGCTGCCTTACCACTCGGCCAACTCTCCTGGTACTGCGCTGCCGGACGAGGATTCGAACCCCGATCGCCTGATCCAGAGTCAGGTGTGCTGCCTGTTGCACCATCCGGCATGGTGGGCGGCACGCGAAAGGGCCGCCCGGGCGGGGACGCGGCCCCGGGGCGGCCCGGCGGGAAGCCGGTCAGCGCGCTACGAGGACGTCCCGGTGAACCGGTGACTGGAGGAGCGCTGATACGACTGGACACGGGTGGTGGTGTTCACGGCGGCGCTCCTTCCTGGGCCTGTGCGGCGCGATGTGCCCACTGTGCCGGACCCCCGGCGGCGCGGACAACCGGTTTTTCATCCGGCCCGCCCGGGTCGGTGGCCGCGCGAACGCTCCGCCGGCCCGTCAGCCCGTCGGGCCGGTGGCCGCGCGGGCCCGGAGGGCGTCGACGGCGAGGCGGGCGGCGGTACCGATGGCGGCGTCGGCGGCGGGCAGGGTGATGGTGGTGGCCGCGGCGCGGGTGAAGACGGCCAGGGCGTAGCGGCCGCCGTCGGGGTACTCGACGACGCCGACCTCGTGGCGCAGCGTCGGGAGGGTGCCGGTCTTGCCGTGGACGCGGACGTCGTCGAAGGGGAAGCCGGAGGCCAGGCGGTGCGGCCAGACCTGGAGGCCGAGGAGGCGGCGCAGGGCGGCGCCGTGGTCGCCGGGGCAGGCGTCGCCGTGCCAGAGGGCGGCGAGCAGGGTGGTCATGTCGCGGGGGGTGCTGTGGTTGGTGAAGGCGGGGTCGAGGACCCTGAGGCGGGCGACGACGGCGGGGTCGACCGGGGAGTCCGGGCCGGTGTCCTCGGCGAGGGCGGCGATGAGGTCGCGGAGTTTGTGGACGGCGACGGTGCGGGTGAGGCCGAGGTCGGCCATGGTGCGGTTGACGGCGTCAAGGCCGATCTCGTCCCACAGGGTGTCGGCGGCGGTGTTGTCGCTGACGGCGACGGTGAGGTAGGCGAGGTCGCGCAGGGAGAGGCGGGCGGGGTCGAGCATGGCGGCGAGGCCGGTGCCGCCGGGGGTGCGGCCGGTGGCGGGGACCTCGACCTGTCGGGTGAGGTCGATCCGTCCGGCGGCGGCCTCGCGGTAGAGCGTCACGAGCAGGCAGACCTTGTGGACGCTGGCGGTGCTGACGGCGGTGTCGGCGCCGAGGCCGATCTCGGCGCCGGTGTCGAGGTCGCGCGCGTGCAGCCAGCCGGTGACGCCCGCGTCGGCGAAGGCCGCGGTGATGCGGGTGCGCGCGGCTCGGCTGTGCGGGGTCCGGTCGGCGGCCGGGCGCTCGGCGGCCGGGCGCTCGGCGGCTGTCCGGACGGCGGCCGGACGGTCGGCTCCGGTGCGGTCGGCTCCGGTGCGGTCGCTGGTCACAGCGGGAACTCCA
The DNA here is from genome assembly GCF_055594965.1 of Kitasatospora sp. NPDC040550. NCBI lineage: Bacteria > Bacillati > Actinomycetota > Actinomycetes > Kitasatosporales > Streptomycetaceae > Kitasatospora > Kitasatospora sp. NPDC040550. The sequence continues at coordinate 104,499 of NZ_JBVIWC010000027.1, forward strand.
TTGCGGGCCGGGGGTAGAGCGGGCGGTGGGGCGGTGGGGGCAGCAGGCCGCCCGGTCCGGTCAGCGCCTCGTGGGCGGTGCGGGCGAACAACCGGACGGCGGGCCCGCCGCGCCCGGTCGGCCAGGCCGTGGAGGTCCGCCAGGCCAGCGGGGTGCCGGTGAGCGGACGCCAGACTGTACCCGGTGGCGGCGCGGTGCGCGGCACCAGGGCGATGGCGCTGCCGGTGAGCACGAGCGCGCCCGCGACGTCGGGGCCCGGCGGGTCGACGACGGCCTCGGGGGTGCAGCCGTGCCTGGTCAGCGTGGTGAGCACCTCGTCGTACAGGGCCGGGGCGGTGGCGCGCGGGAAGAGGACCAGGCGCAGGCCGGTGAGTTCGGCCACCGCGAGCTCCGGGCGGTCGGCGTACGGGCTGCGCTCGGCGAGCAGGACCCCGAGCGGCTGGTGCAGGACGGGGCCGAAGGCCAGTCCGTCGGCCGGGCAGGGGTGGCGGACGACGGCGACGTCGACGGTGTGCTGGGCGAGTTCGCGCACCACGGCCGCCACGGGCAGCTCCCGCAGCTCGAGCCGGGTGCCCGGGGAGGCGGCCTCGAAGCCGGTGAGCAGTGCGGCGAGCGTGGCCGGCCCGAGGTCGGGCGGGACGGCCGCGCGCAGGGTGCCGGCCCGTCCGCTGCGCAGGTCGGCGGCGGTGGCGAGGAGGCGGGCGGCGCTGTCCAGCGTCTCCTCGGCCTCGGCGAGCAGCAGCCGGCCCGCCGGGGTGAGGTCGACGCCGCGCGGGCCGCGGTCGAAGAGGGTGACGCCGAGTTCGCGTTCGAGGCGCTGGATCCGCTGGGAGAGCGAGGGCTGGGCGATCCGCAGGCGCTCGGCGGCGCGGCCGAAGTGCCGTTCCTCGGCGACGGCGCGGAAGTGGCGGAGGTGCCCCAGCAGGTCCATGGCCAGCCATCATAGGTGTTTTCTTATCGTCCATTTCACGATTGCGGTCTTGGACTGGGGAGCCGGCGGCCTGGTTGGCTGGGCGCGACGGCGCGACCACGACGGCGCGGCCGTGACGGTACGAACCACCTGGGAGAGCACTGATGACGTCCGACCTCCACCGCCCCCGCATCGCACTGCCCGCCGTGGCCCTGGTGACGGCCGCCCTGGTCGGCGGGTGCGGCGGGGCGGGCGGCACCTCGACGGCCTCCGGCGCGGCGGCGTCCGCCGTGTCGGCGGCACCGGTGGCGGGGACGGCCCCGGCCGACGCGGCGGAGACCTCCTTCGCGGCGCTGGAGCAGCGCTTCGGCGCCCGGCTCGGCGTGTTCGCGGTGGACACCGGCAGCGGCCGGGAGGTCACCCACCGGGCCGACGAGCGGTTCGCGTTCGCGTCCACGATCAAGTCGCTGGCCGCCGGGGCGCTGTTGAGGACGGCGTCCGACGCGGACCTGGACAAGGTCGTGTCCTACCGCCAGGAGGACGTGCTGGAGTGGGCGCCGGTCACCTCGCAGCACGTGGCCACCGGCATGAAGCTGCGGGACCTGGCCTCCGCCTCCATCCAGTACAGCGACAACACGGCCGCCAACCTGGTCACCGCCGAGCTCGGCGGCCCGGCGGCCGTCCAGAAGTCCCTGCGGGACCTGGGCGACTCGACCACCAGCGTCGACCGCACCGAGCCCACCCTCAACGAGGCGACCCCGGGCGACACCCGCGACACCAGCACGCCGCGGGTGTTCGCCACCGACCTGCGCCGCTACGTGCTCGGCGACCTCCTCGCGCAGGACCGGCGCGGGCTGCTGACGGACTGGCTGGTCGGCAACACGACCGGCGGCCCGTACGTCCGCGCGGGGGTGCCCGCCGGCTGGAGGATCGGCGACAAGACCGGCAACGCGGGCTACGGCACCCGCAACGACGCCGCCGTGGCCTGGCCGCCGGGCGGGCGCGCCCCGATCGTGATCGTCGTCCTGTCCGACCGCGGCACGGCGGGCGCCAAGTCCGACGACGCCCTGATCGCCGAGGCGACGAAGACCGTCGTCAGCACCCTCGGCTGACGTGCGCAGGAGCGTCCCTTCCCGACCGACCAGGAGCCCGACCCCGATGATCCGCCCCACCCGCCGCGCCGCCACGGAGGCCGACTTCACCCGGCGCCGGCTCGCCCAGCTCGCCGCCCTCGGTCTCGCCGCCGGGGCCGCGCCGGCCGCCCTGCCGGGCCCGGCCTCGGCCGCCACCGGCTCGTCGGCGAAGGCGCCGTCAAACCCGCGCCCCGCGGCGAAGGCGCCGTCCGCCGCCCGCGCGCACGAGGACCGCGCGCGCCGCCTCGCCGGTGACGACCCCGTGCTGCGGGCCCTGGTGACGGCGTTGACGCCCGGCTCCGCCCTCCCCCGACTGCCCGCGCCCGCGCCCGTCAAGCTGTTCGACAACCTCGTGCTGCTGAGCGCGGGCTGGGTCTCGGCGATGGCGGTGCTCACGGACGACGGCATCGTGCTGATCGACGCGCTCACCTCACCCGCCGACGCCGAGGGCCTCATCGTCCCCGGGCTGCGGGCGGTCGGAGCCGACCCGGCGGCGATCCGGCACGTCGTGGTGACCCACGGCCACCCGGACCACTTCGGCGGCGCGCAGACCCTCGCCGACCGCTACGGCGCCCGGGTGCACATGTCCGCCGCCGACTGGGACCTCCTGGCCCGCACCCGCCCCGCCGACGCCCCCGCCCGCGGCCTCGACATCGCGGACGGCGCGCAGCTCACCCTCGGCGGCACGACGATCGAGCTGCACCACACCCCCGGCCACACCCCCGGCACCGTCTCCCCGGTCATCCCGGTCCGGGCGGGCCGCCGGCACCACAGCGCGATGCTGTGGGGCGGCCTCAACCCGCCCTCGACGGTCGCGGAGCTGCGCACCTTCCTCGCCTCCGTCCACTCCTTCCGGGCCGTCATGCGCCGGGCCAACGTGGAGGTCGAGCTCTCCAACCACCCGAACGACCACGGTCTGGAACGGGCCGAGCAACTGCGGCACCAGCCGCCCGGCGCCGCCAACCCCTTCCTCCTCGGCGGCCCCCGCACCCAGCGGTACATGGCGGTCATGGACGCGATGCTGCGCGGCCGCATCGCCGACGCGGAGGCGGCGACACAGGCCGTCGGGGCGGCCGTGACCCACGGCAGTTGCTAGTCAGCCGCCGCTACCGGCCGCCCGCGACACGCCCCCGGGAGGGGGCCGCACGCCGGGCCGTCCGGCGAAGACGCCGAGGGCGTTGGGGATCCTGCGTTCCAGGCCGTGGTCGAGGTGGTTGCGCACGGTGGGCCCGCCGGTGGCGGGGTCGCGGGTGACGAGGGTGGCGGAGGCGCCGCCGTCCAGGTAGGCGCCGTCGGGGCAGCCGAGCTCGCGCAGCACCCGGGCGAGCTCGGTGAGCGTCAGGCCGGTGGAGGTGCCCTCACGCCCGTCCGTGGACAGCAGCGTCAGTACCCGCCCGCCGTCCGCGAGGCCGACCGCGCTGCGCGGCTCGACGGTCCTGGCGTCCAGACCCGCCGACTCCTGCCCGCCCCGCAGCAGCCGGTAGGCGCCCAGCGCGAAGCGGAAGGGCACCGGCCCGTCCGGCACGAGGCGGTGGTCCACCGCGACCGGGGTGCCGACGGGCAGGCCCGCCAGCACCCGGGCGCCGGCCTCGCGGCCGAGCAGCACGGTGCTGCCCGCCGGGATCGGGCCCGCGCCCGGGGTCGGGGAGACCGCCGCCACCCGACCCTGACGGACCGTCACCTCCCAGGTGTCCGCCGTGCAGGGGGCCCCGCGGGACTCGTCGTTCCCGCACGCCGCGCGGGCCCGGGAGACCTCACCCCACTCGGGCGTGAACACCCCGATCGAACCGACCGGCAGGGCGTACTGGTTCAGCCCGCCCACCGGCCACACGCCGCCCGCGGCCCGCACAGTGCCCTGCAGCACCAGGCGCCCCAGCCGGGCCACCCCGTCCGCCCCGACCCCGAGCACGTCCCGGTCGGTGTCCCCCGGGGGCGGCCGCCACCCGAACCGCTGCGCCTGCGGCACCGCCGCCTTCAACGCCCGCCCCCGGTACACCTCCGGCCCGGACGGCGCGCCGGTGGCCGCCACGCCCGGGTGCTGCTCCTCGCTGATGTCGAAGAAGTCCCCGTTGACCGCCGCCACCGCGCCGCTCGCGCCCACCAGCGCGGTCAGCGGCGCCCGGGCGGCCACCGCGCCGGGGAACAGCAGGTCCGCCCGCACACCGGGCCCGCGCAGGTCGGCCCGCACGGCGTACACCCGCGCCTGCCCGTGCGGGGTGCGCACCGTCAGTTCCCGGTAGCCGACGCCGGGCGCGAGCACCGCCCAGTCCGGTACGGCGTCGGCCCGGGCCGACGGGGCGGCCAGGCCGGCCGGGCCCACGGCCAGCACGAGGGCGGCCGCACAACGCAGAACGGTCTTCATGCCGGCCATGCTGACCGCCACCACCGAGGAGCCCCCGCACCGTCGGCGGCGCGTCGCCCCGTCGTCCCTCCCCCGCAGGAAGCGGGCGGCCGGGGCGGCGGGGACCACTGGTGCCGCATCAGGCAACGTTTGCCCTGGTGACGACCTCGCACAGGCGCTCGTCGGCGGCGTGCTCGCCCCGCCGGATGATGTAGCGGCGGATCATGCTGCCCTGAGCCCTGTGGCTGGGGTGGTCGGTGCCGCCGGGGGCGGAGTGGCGCAGGCGGTGAACCGGGCCTCGATCCGGTTGAGCCGGGAGCTGTTGGTCGGGGTGCAGGCGATCTCGGCGTTGTTCGCCGCAGCCCACGTTCCGACCCGCCGGCACCGCCTCGCCGTCAGATGCGGCGAGCAGTTGCCACAGCTGATCGCGTGCGTACGCCCGCCGGGTGCAGCGAGCGCAGGCAGCGGCAGAACTCCAGGAACTTGGACCGGTTCTCGGTCGCCTTGACGTGGCCGTGGAGCTGGTCCTCGGCGAGGCCGTAGGCGGCGAACAGGTGCCGCGCCCCGTGCGGGCGGGAGGGGAACAGTGGGACTCCACTCCTACGATGCTGGCCATGGCACGCTTTGAGGATCTCCAGCGCTCCCTGTGGGACACCAGTACCGAGTACACCGTGCAGCCGGCGCTGACCGACCGGGCGGTCGTGGAGGCCCAGCGACTGCTCGACGTCACGCTCCCCAGCTCCCTGCTCGACCTCCTGCGCCATCGGAACGGCGGCGAGATCGCCGACGACTGGAACGCCTTCCCCACCAGCCGGCCGACTTCCTGGAGCACCGACCACGTCCCCTTCGACAGCATGCTGGGCATCGGCCGTCGCGAGGGAACGACTTCCCTGCTCGACAGTCCGTACCTGGTCAGGGAATGGGGACTTCCAGCCGGGTTGGTGCTGTTCTCGGGAGACGGGCACTGGTGGATCGGGCTCGACTACCGAGCATGCGGCCGACACGGGGAACCCTCCGTCGCCTGGTTCGATGCGGACTTCGCCACCGAGCTCGCCCTCGCCCCGGACTTCCGGTCCTTCATCGAAGGCCTCACCGCTGCCCGGAACTTCGAGTGAGAGCCCCCGGGCAGACCTCCGTCACATCACCTCTGCCACCGACCGGTTCACCGGGGCGGACGTAGCCCGATGTGGCACGAGGCTCCGTGGCCGGACGCCCGGTCGGGGAGGGCGTCCAGGAGGGCGGTCTGCTGGTCGGTCAGTTGGCCGGCGGTGCGGGCCGCCGTCTGCTTGCGCAGCCAGCTGCCGGGACGGAAGGCGGGGTCGTCGCCGAGGCCGGTGCGGTTGGCGGGGCCGTCGAGGGTGCCGCCGGCGGCGAGGTAGGCGAGCAGGCGGCGGTAGGAGCGGTTCCAGTCCGGTTCCAGGCGCCACAGTTCGTCGAGCGCGTCGAGTGCGGCGGCCTGGTCGGGGGTGAGGCCTTCGGCCTTGCGCTGGCGGCGCATCCAGGCGCCCACCGCGTAGTCGTCCAGCTTCGCGGTGGCGGGGATCGCGAGGTGGCCGTGGACGCGGTGGAAGGCGGCGGCGTGGGCGTGGCCGCGTTCCCAGGCGTTGGCGTGCTTGGACCAGATCATGCCGAGCGCGTCCAACTCGCCGGTCCGGGCCGCGTCGAGCAGGCCCTGGCCGGCCAGGTGGCGCTGGCGGGCGAGCCAGGAGATCAGCTCCGGGTGCTTCGCGCGGTCGGTGGGGTCGAGGTGGCCGTGGACGGTGTGGAAGGCGGCGGCGACGGCGTGCATGCGCTGCCACTCGGTGGCGCGCGGGTTGAACGCCCGCAGCCTGACGGTCCGCAGGATCCGCTTGGCGTGGCGCCGGGCGTCGATCCGCAGCCAGCCCGCCGTCGGCTCCACCGGCGCCGGCCGCTCGGCCTCCTCGGCCCCGGCGGCGCCGGCGCCTTCCGCGCCGGCCGGCGTCGTGGTGGTGTGCCAGGCCTGGACACGGTGGGCGCGCAGTTCGGTGATGCGGCCCACCACCCGGGCGTCGTGCGCGGCCAGGGCCCGCAGGACCCGCCAGATGGTACGGAAGGAGGAGGCCTCGATCTCGGCCTCGATCTCGGCGTCGGCCTCGGCCTCGGCCTCGGCCGGGTCGGCGGCCGCCGGGTCGTCGACGGTGGCGGGGGTCGGCAGGTAGACCGGGATGACGACCCAGCTGACCTTGCCCTGCCGGTAGGACTGGCGCAGGGCCCGGCCGACGGCCTGGACGATGTCGATGACCGAGGACTTGGGGTCGGCGAAGCACACGGCGTCGACGGCGGCCACGTCGATGCCCTCGGTCAGCAGGCGGGAGTTGCACAGGATGCCGCACTCCTCGCCGTCCTCGCCGGTGGAGGCCCGGAACTCGGCGAACGCGGCGCGGCGCTCGCGCAGGCGGTCGGTGCCGGCCACCGCCCGCGCCCGGATCCGTTCCGGACGGTCCGCGTCGGGCAGCAGCCGGGCGGCCGCGGGCAGGGTGTTCGCGAACTCCCGCGCTCCGGACACCCGGGAGTGGAAGGTGATGACGCGGCGCAGCTCCAGGTCGGCGACCGCGCGCAGCACGGCGATCTGCAGGGCCAGGCGCAGGAGTTCCTCGTTGGTGCGCTGGGAGCGCAGGTCGGCGACGGCGGGGAGGGTGAGGAGGTCGCGCAGGTCCTCGTCGGTGACGACGGGGACCAGGACGCGGTAGTCGGCGAGGTAGCCGTGCTCGATGCCCTGGGCGAGGGTCCAGGTGTGGACGGTGGGGCCGAAGACGCGCTCGTCGTCCATGGAGCACAACGCCGGTAGCGCCTCGGTGCTCTCGGCGTCGGTATCGGCGGTGAGGTCGGCCAGGCCGTCCTCGGCCCGGCGGTCGTCGGCGATCCTGGGGGTGGCGGTGAAGTAGAGCCGGCGGGCGGCGGGGACGCGGTCGTCGTCGTGGACGGCGGCCCACGCCTTGCCCTCGGAGCCGGCGGTGCGGTGCGCCTCGTCGATGACGACGAGGTCCCAGGCCGGGAGCCGGTGCAGCTGGTGGGCCCGGACGATCCGCTCCAGGCTCGCGTAGGTGGCGTACACGGTGACCGGCTCGCCCGCCCTCGCCGCAGCGATCAGGCCGACGGTCCGGGCCGCCTGGGTGGTCACCTCGGCGTGGACGCGGCCGCCGGCCTCCGCGCTCTCCAGTGCCTCCTCCCGCGAGCACGCCGCCACCGCCAGGCCCCGGCGCCCGCCCCGCAGCGACCAGGACTGCGCCGTCTGCTCCAGCAGTTCGATCGTCGGCACCAGCACCAGGACCGAGCCGCGTGCCGCCAGGCGCCGGGCGCAGCCGGCGGCGATCAGGGTCTTGCCGGAGCCGGTCGCCGCGACCAGCGTCGCCCGTCCGCCGGCCCGCACGGCCTTCACCGCGGCGGCGACCGCGTCCTTCTGGAACCGGTGCAGCGGCAGCGGGTTCAGCACGGTGTTGTCTCGTCTTCGCGTCCGGTGCTCATCGGCGCTCTTCGGGGACCCAGGCGCGGACTTCGAGGTAGGCGATGTCGGCGTCGGCGACGGCGCGGCCGGTCTCCACCAGCCAGGCCTTCATGGCCTCGGTGACGTCGCCGTGGTGGTCGGCGACCCGCCTCGACCACTCGGCGGCGTCGAAGCCGCCGGTGGAGGAGCTGCCGTAGGTGCGCTCCTCGGTGCCGTCCGAGCGCGGGACGAAGCCGCGCCGGATGCCGCCGGAGTCCTGTTCCGATCCGGCGGAGTAGACGTACTGGTCGGCCTTCATCCGGACGGTGAAGGCCAGGCGGCCGCCGGCCCGGCCGGTCTCGTGCACGACCGGGGCGAGGTGGGAGGCGCCGGACCTGATGGCCTGTTTCCCCGCCCGGCCGGCCATCGACCCGCCGGCCTCGCCGACGGTGTCCTTGCCCCGCACCCTCGCCTTCTGCCCGGCCTTCGTACGGCGGCGGGTGGTGTTCGCCCCGGCGATGGCGGCCAGTGCCTCGGGGTCGCGTTCGCCGCCGCGCACCGCGTGCACCAGCTGGCGCAGCGCGCCGACCATGCTCGCGCCCTTGCCCTTGGTGAAGAACTGGGAGACGAGCGAGGCGTCGCGGCCGAGCAGGCCGGCGACCTGGCGCTTGGTGAAGCCCTGGTCGATCAGCTGCTGGGTCAGCAGGGCGGCCTCGTTCGGCCGGGACGGGTCAGCGGGACTCACCGGTCACCTCCGGCTGTGCCGCCGGGCGGGGCCAGGTGAGCGCCTGGGCGGCGTGGGTCGGGCCGGCGAGCAGGTCCAGCGGCCCCATGCCCCAGTGCCCGGCCAGGGCGTCGACCTCGTCCAGGGTCCACGGCTGCGCCCCGGACTGACGGCGCGAGACCTTGTCCTGCGTCAGCCCGACGGCGTCGGCGAGCTCGCGCTGACTCTCCCCGGTGCGCTGCCTGATCGCGGCGACGGTGAGCCGCAGGGTTTCCAACGTACTGAACACCACGCCACGCATCCTATCCATGAGGAATGGATATTTTCCATTCCCCATGGATAGGACCCCTCGATTGAGTGGCGGAGCATGCCGGGGGCCGACGAACGCCGCCGCCCCGGGCTCACGTCTCGCGCACTGGCGCCCGCGAGCAGAGGCGAGCTAATATTGAACGCGTTCAATATTCCTGCGACGATATCGCCCGCAGGAGGGAACAAGGGGGCAGGTACCGATGGGGATGGTGCTGAGAGCCGAGAGCGTCCTGGTGTGGTTCCTTCGCGCGGCAGCCGGATACCTGATCGCCCTCGCGTGCGGCTGGGCAGCGGTGGTCGGCGGGTTCGCTCTCCTCGGAGGGGTGGACGGGGAGTTCGCCGCTCTAGGACTGGCCCTGCTGTTCTTTGTCGGCTTCCCGTCGCTGGTCCTCCTCCTGCTGTCCGCCCCGATACGGGAGGGCGAGTATCACAGGCCCGTGCTCGCCGTCGCGCTGTCGGGACCGGCGATACTCTTCGGGCTCTTCGGCGGCTGGTGGTGGCTGATCGGCCTGATCCTGTTCCAAGCCGGCTTCGTCGGCTTCCTCCTGCCGTCCCCACGCCTTCGGCTCACCCGTCGGCGCGGTCGTCTCCACCGCTGACCAGGACGTCCGTGCGCGGCCGCGCAGGGGTGCCGCCGTCGGGACGGGAGCGGGCCTGCTCGGCCGCCTCGTCGACGCGGTCGCCGGCGGCCGTCAGGAGCGAAACCCTCCCGCCTGCACCGATGCGGTTCCGTGGAGGACGTGGCCGGCCCGGCGCTCCTGTTCGAGTCGCTGAGCGAAGACGTCGAGGCCGACGGGGCCCAGTTCGATCAGACCCGGCGGCCAGGTGTCCGGTGGCACGAGGATCACCACGGCGGCGCTCCGGTCCTCGGCGGCGGCCAGCCAGCCCGGTGACGTCTCGACGCGCGTGTCCGGCTCCCAGTTCTGGCGCCCGCCGACCAGCGCGAGGCGCTTCACCCGGCCGTCGCCGACCTCGACGGCCGCGCTGGTGTCCGGGGGCTCCCCCGCCGCGAGCGTGAAGCCGCTGTCGAGCGCGGCCTCCACCAGCTCCGGGTACAGGTCCGGCCCGACCTCGACGATCAGCTCCGCGAACGGCGGCCCCTGCGCCGCCTCGCGCACCGCCAGCGCCCACACCATCGGCGCCCGGTCCCGCTCGCCGTCCTTGTCGTCCTCCACGCCGTTTCAACGAGCGGCCCGCGCCGAGGACCCGGCCCGGGCTCACTGGCGCTCGGTTCCCTCCGCGGCGAGTTCGGCGCGGCCCCGGGCGCGCAGGTCCAGGTACTGCTCCTGGCTGGTGGGGTGCGGTACGGGGCCGGTGAGGTGGCCCTTGAGAAGGTAGTCGCCGGGCTCTCCCCGGTAGGGCCAGGGCTGGCGCTCGGTCAGGGCGATGCCGTCGGTGCCGAAGTGGACGACGGTGCCGGGCCTGGCGTGGAGGGCGCCGGCGTGGCCGACGACCTCCTTGCCCTGGCGGTACTTCATGTCCAGCAGTGCCGCCCGCGCCCCCGACCACACGTACGCGGCCCACTCGGGGTGGGCGTACGGGTCCCGGGAGAAACCGGCCTGACGCTGCCAGGTCACCACCGTCCCGTCCTGGCCGAGGATCTCCACCCCGGCCGGGAGCGCCTCCCCGACGGGTGTGGTGCCGGAGACCAGGCGCGGGCGCTGGGCGAAACCGCCCAGGCCGAACAGCAGCACGCTGCGGACGGCGCGGGAGGCGAGGTGGGCGGCCTGCCGCTGCCGCTCGTCGCCGTGGACGCGGGAGAGGTTGGTCAGGTCCGCCCAGGCCGCCTTCAACCGCTTGCCCCACTCGTCCAACGGCTTGCCGTCCTCGAACAGCAGGCCGCCCAGGACCTCGATCCGCCACGGGGCCAGGTGGTTGGCGAGGGCGAGGTGGACCTCCGCGCCGCCCGCCCACGTGGTGAAGGCGGCACCCGGCTCGGCGGGGTAGACCCAGGCGCGGTCCCCGGTGACGGGGGCGGGCAGCAGGCCGACGTGGTCCCAGCCGGCCGGGACGGTGACCCTGACGTTCCAGTGCGAGCAGGACATCAGGGCCTTGCTCTGCTCCTGCTCGGTCATCGCGGCGAACGCGGCGGCGGTGATCCGGCGCGGGGTGCCGACCGGCGACTTCCACAGGTGCTTGGCGTAGGCGAAGGTGCGGTCGTACTCCACCAGGGCGGGCAGCTGCTCCGGGACGCGCGGGGGCAGGATCAGCTCGGTGCGGCCCTGGCCACCGGTGGCGTGCAGCAGGCCGCGCAGCTCCTCGGACAGCACCGGGTAGCCGCCGGCCCACTTGCCGCTGGTCGGGACGGTGCGCGACCACAGGTCCCGGCCGGTCTGGCTCGGGGAGCCCATCAGCACCGCGTCGTCCCAGTGCCGGCGCAGCGCCTGCCACAGCAGCGTGAACGCCTGACGGCAGGTGACGACGTCGGCGCCGTCCGGGTCGAACCACTCCCCCATCGAACGGAGCTCGGTGACCGGCCCGTCCGGGGCGGCGGCCGGGGCGTAGCGGCCGACGGGCTGGCGCTGGTGGACGAAGTGCCCGGCGAGCCTGTCGCGGCCGGAGCCGACGGCGGTGGTCCACCGCTCGGACGGGGTGTTGAGCCAGGCCGCGACCGCGTCCTTGAGGGTGCTGTAGCGTTCGGCGCCGTCGTGCCAGGGGGCGCCGGCGGTGACGTAGATCCGCTCGGTTCCGGGCGCGGCGGCCAGGACGGCGTCCAGGATCTCGCCCGGGGTGCGGGCGCCGAGGTCGAGTCGCACGGTCCGGTCGCGGACGGCCAGCTGGCCGGTCGCCGCGTCCAGGAACACCGTGGAGCGGGCCTGCTGGGTGAAGTTGGGGCGCTTGGAGGCCAGGCCGGTGGTCACGGCCTCGAACCGGGCGCCCGCCGGGCCCTCGGGGAGGGTGGGCAGCTCACGCGGACCGGCCTCGGCCGCCGGGCGCGGCGCGGCGGGGGCGACCGGGGCGGGGGCGACCGGGGCGGGCTTCGGCACCTCGACGGGCGCGGGCGCGGCAGCGGGCACGGGCGCAGCGGCAGCGGCAGCGGCAGCGGCAGCGGCAGCGGCCCGGTCGTCGGCCCGGTCGTCGGTCTTGGCGGTGCGGACGGCTGCCGGGGTCGGGTCCAGCAGCGGGGCGATCCGCACGATGTCGCCGACCGACAGCCCGGAGGCCTTCGCGATCGGCGCGGCCTGGGCGCCCTCGTACCCCGCGAGCCCGGCCACCTGCCGCGCGCGCTGGGCGGTGAGCTTGTCCAGTTCCTTCTGCGCGGCCGCGACCTGCTTCTCGGCGGCCGTGATCCGGGTGCGCAGCTCGCGCAGGCCGGCCAGCTCGGTGGTGTACGTCTTGCGGTCCATCAGGCCCGCTCCCCCTCGCGGCCCGTCCCGCGCACGCCGGTGGCCACCGGCTCCTCGACCGTCGTCACGAACACACCCACAACCCCGCCATGCCTCTTCCAGTAGTCCAGAACGCCAGAAGGACTCTATGGGGTGCCACCGACGGCTTCCACGCAGGTTGGGCCGGTCGTACGGGCGTCAGCCACGGTGACGGGGGTGTCTCACTCCGGCGGGGCGGGTGCGCGGTGGTGCGGCAGGTTCACCACCACCAGGGCCAGCCCGGCCAGGGTGACGTTGCGGATCGCCGCGTCCAGGCCGTTCCAGGCCTTCGACTGCCACATGGCGAACCACTCGCCGCCGATCCCGATGAACCCGGCACCGAAGAGGAGCAGCATCAGCAGCAGGCCGAGGGTGCTGAGGCGGCGGGCCGGCTCCGGCCGCAGCCACCAGGCGACCGTTCCCGCCGTCAGCACCAGGGCGCTCAGCGCCTCCCAGGCGATGATCGCCACGTAGGCGGCGTTCTGCAGGCCGGGTGAGGTGATGGAGCGCCACATCAGGTCCCGGTCCTGGAAGGTGGTGTCCATCGCCAGCACGTGCTGGACGAAGTGCTGGTTGGTGGCGAAGTCGGTGACGTTCCCGAAGACCACGAGCAGCAGGTAGAGGGCGTTCACGCCGGTGAGCACGGCCGCCGCCGCGGGCAGCGAGCCCAACGCGAGCAGACGGTCACGGACGGTGGGGCCCGGGTTCGCGGGCCGGCTGGTCGGCATGCGGAACAGGCTAGCCCCGGGGGGAAGTTGGCCGGGCCCTCCTCGGGCGATGGGGCGGCGGTAGGGCGGCGGGCAGCGGAAACCGGGTTGCCCGGGTGGTGGTCGGTCGAGGATCATCCTGGGGTCCCGCACGCCCTCTGACCTCCGGAGACACATGACCAGCGAACTGTCCGAAGCCCGGGAGCTCCTCGAGTCCGGCGACTCGCAGGGATCGATGCGGGTGCTGCGCTCCGCCGCGGACCGGCTCCCGCCCGCCGAGGTCGCGCCGCTGGTGGCCCGGCTGGCCCGGGGCGCCGGTTTCGAGGACCTGGCGCAGGCTTCGACGGCGCTGGCGGCCCGGCCCGGGGAGGCCGAGCGGCTCTACGACTACGGCTACGCCTGCGTCGAGCGCGGCATCGACGCGCTGGCCGTTCCCGCGCTGCGGGAGGCGCTGCGGCTGGTCCAGGCGCCGCCGGCCGCCGCGGCGCGCACCGGCCTGTTCCGCCGCAAGGCCAAGCCGCAGGCCGCCCCGCAGCTCGGGCTGCGCAAGGTGCTGCTGGAGCTGGTCTCGGCCCTGGAGGGCTGCGAGCGGCACGGCGAGGCACTGGCCGTGCTGCGTGAGCACGACGAGCGGCTCGGCGACTGGCCGGACCGGTACCTGACGGTCTACAACGCGCTGATGGACGGTCAAACAGCGCTGGCGCGTGAGGTGTTCGGGGCGATGTCGGCCCCCGAGGGGATCTGGGTGGGGCCGGGGCAGCGGGTCGGGCGGATGCTGGAGCGGGCCGCGCAGCTGCCGCCGGTCGACGGGAAGGACCTGCGGGGTTGGCACTACGTGCTCACCGGCGGCCTGCTCACCACCCTCTCGCCGCACGGCTTCGAGCAGGGCATGACCGGCCGCTGGGCCTACCTCCAGGACGACTTCGGGCACTGCCGTCACGGTCTGGAGCGGCTGCGCGCCGTCCTGGCCGCCACCGGCCGCCGGCCCGACTCGGTCGCGCTGCTGGCCGACCGGGGCAGCCGGGCGCTCGGACTGGCGGCGGCCCAGCTGCTCGGGGTGCCGGCGGCGCCGTTCCGACCGGGTACGCCGGGTGCGCTGGTGGTCGCGTACGACCTGAACGAGTGCGATCCCGCCGTGGTGGCGCAGCTGAACGAGCGGGTGGCGGGCCAGTTGCTCTTCGAGCACGCCACCTGCTGGACGGACCCGCCCGCCGTGACGGCCGATGTCTCCACGCTGCTGGGGCAGATCGTGAACGCGCCGTGGGAGCCGGGTCTGCAGTTCGACGAGGACGGCGAACCGGCGGAGGCCGGGCCCGACCCGCGCTCGGCCGAGGAACTCGCCGAGGCGATCCTGGCCGCCGCCCCGGACGCGCCGGAGGGCGACGGCGGGACTCCGGCCGACCCGGACGACGTCCTCACGGCCTTCGCCGCCCGCGCGGCCGGCTGGCCTGCCGCCGGTCCGCGCGACCGGGTGCGTTCCGCCGGGCCGGTGCGCAGCTCCCGCTTCGCGTGACGGCCCGTCCCCGTCCGCCGGAACGAACAACCCCCCTGGTCACAGGCCTGCCGGTGCCACCTGGGAGGATCTGCGCCATGACGACCGACATCCGCCGCGCGGCGGGCACCAGAACCTTCTCCGACGTCCTGCTGTCGATGGTGGGCCTGCGCCGGCCGAGCGCGGAGCAGGACCTGGCCGACCTCCGGGCGGGCACCACCTTGCAGGTGGCCTGTTCGAGCCCGACGCTGGGCACGGTCAGGATGCTGTCGGTCGGCAAGGGGCGCACCGTCGCGCACACGGCCTCCGGCTACCTGTACCTGACGGCCGGCTCGGTGGCCTGGCGCAACCGGCGCACCGGCGAGGACGTCGCCCTCCGGGGGCCGTTCGCCCTGTCGGCGTCGGAGCAGCGGTCCCCGCACCCGAAGATGGCGCGCTTCGACCTGGTGGCGGACGGCGCGCAGCACGTGATCCTGATTCCCAAGGCCGATGTGCCCCTGGTGACGCAGGTGCTGGAGGCGGCCGGCGCGGCCGGCGCGGTCAGCCGGTAGCGCGCCGGGGGCGGGCGCGTCGGGGCGGGGGCCGGAGGTGCACGGGTGCCGTCAGGGGGCCGGGGTGCCGTCGCCCAGCATCAGGTCCGGGCCGCCCAGGAAGGTCAGGCCGGTGGCGTCGTTCAGTTCGGCGGGGAAGCGGGCCAGGGCGAGTTGCAGGGCCTGCAGCGGGTCCACGCCGAAGATCTCCGTCACCCGGTCGCTGATGTCCGGGTGGCCGGTGATCCGGTAGGGGCAGGACCAGTCCGGGCCCTGCGGGTCCCGGTGGGGCGCGCCGAGTTCGAGCAGCACCGGGTGCCGTGTCCCGTCCGGGGCGGTGTGCAGCAGTTCGCGGTGGGCGATGACCTGGCCGATGTCGTGTGCGGTGCTCATCGCAGCAGTACAGCACCGTGGCACGACAGTGGAGGTTCTAGGCTCGCCCGCATGGGTCGTGACGGGTTGGGAAGTGACGGTGCGGTGCAGGTGCCGGTGCCGCCGTTGGGCGGCTACGAGGCCGGGCGGCTGTTCCACCGGCTGTTGCAGCTGTTCCTGCGGGACGTGAAGGAGGCGGGGCAGCCGGTCGGCCGGCACCAGTACCTGCTGGGTGGCGTGGTGCAGTTGCACGAGCCCGCCCGGGCGCAGGGCGGTGGCGCCGGTTCGGAGCAGCCGAGCTGTGCGTGCTGCGGTACGCCGTATCCGTGCCGCACGGTGCTCGGGGTGGCGGTGAGCGCGGGGTTGCCGATCCCCTGGGACTCCCCCGCCGCCGTGGTGCCGGCGCTGCGGGACGCGGGGCTGGAGCCCCGGCCCGGCGGTGAGGTCACGGCGGAGCAGGTGCAGTGGGTGCGGGGCTGGGACGCGCGGCGGACGGCGCGGGGGGCCTGGGAGATCGGCATCGCGCTCGACCGGGGCGAGGTGGAGACCCTGGCGGTGGCGGACGACGCGGCGATGGCCCGCTACCTGGCCGTGGCGGCGGTGGCCCTGGGCAGCCCGTACCCGTACGGCTGGGCCGAGGACGCGGCCGAGGCGGCGGCGGTGCGGCCGGCGGCGCACGCGCAGGTGGCCGAGTGGCGGGAGCGGGTGCGGCTGCCCTTCCTGGACGTGCACCGGCAGTACGGGGCGGCCGGGGGCGCCGGGGGCGAGGCGGACTGACGCCTCGGCGGCGGCCCACCCGCCCCGCCCCGCGCGAACGGCGCAGCAGAACGGCGACGTCCGTACGGGACGGGCGGCACGGACGCGGGACGGGCGGCACCGGCGGGACGGGCGGCACGGTCAGGGGTGGTCAGGGGTGGTCGTCCGGCCGGTGGACGCCGAGGCTGCCGTAGGCCGACAGGGTGCCGGCCAGGTCGCCGGGCGCGTGGCGCAGGGTGGTGTCCAGGAAGGCGAGGGTGGTCGCGGCGACGAGGCGCGGGCTCGCGGTGCGGCCCAGGGAGCCGACGACCTGGGGCACCGGCGGCAGGTACAGCGGGCCGTCCATGAAGGTGAGGTGGGCGGCGCCGGGGACGGTGAGGCGGTAGCTGGTCGCGGTGTCGAGGGCGAGGGCCTCGGTGAGGCGGGGCAGGTAGCGCGGGTCGGTGCTGGGGGTGACGGCCTGGGTGAGCGCGAGCACCGGTTGGTGGAGGGCGGGGGCGGCGGGGCCGTGGGGGAAGCCGTCCAGGTCGATGACGGCGTCGATCCGGGGGTCCTGGCGTGCTGCCTGGAGGGCGGCGGCGCCGCCCATGGAGTGGCCGGTGGCGGCGACCTTGCCGGTGTCCAGGCGTCCGGCCAGCGGGTCGGTGCTCCCGCCCCGGTCCAGGGTCTCCAGCTGGGTGAGGGCGAAGCCGAGGTCGGCGGCCCGGATGGCCGTCCAGTCGGCCGCGAGGCGCTCGTCGGCGTCCCGGTCGCCGGTGGAGGTGGTCGCGGTGCGGATCGTGCGGCCGTCGTCGAGGACGACGGCGGCGGAGTCGTACGGGTGGTCGAGGGCGGCCACCACGTAGCCGTGGCTGGCCAGGTCCTCCGCCCAGGCGGTGTTCTGGGTGCGGACGCCGCCCGCCCCGGGGGAGAACAGGACGACCGGGAAGCGTTCGTCCCCGCCGGACACGGGGGCGTTGAAGACCGCGTGGGTGCGGGCCCGCGGGACGCCGTCGACCAGGAAGCCGGGCAGGCCGACGCCGTGGGCGAGGGCGTCGGAGACGGTGCGCGCCTCCTGCTCGGTGCGTCCGAGGTACTGGGCCCGCGGCGCGTCCGCGGGGCTCTTGCCTGCGGGGTACCAGAGTTGGACGACGACGGTGCGCCGGTCGTCGGGGTCGGCGGTGAAGGTCTCGGGGCGCTGCGGGTCGGTCCACTGCACCACCCGGGTGCCGACCGCGAAGGGGCCCGACGGCTCGGGGAACACGGGCACCGGGAAGACCCAGGCGGCCAGCGGCCCCGCCGCGATCAGGCCGGCGCAGGCCGCGGAGCCCGGCAGCGCCAGCCACCACCGGGCCCGCCACCCGGGCCGGCCGGGGGCGGCGGGGTCGCCGGGGGCGGCGGCGGGGCGGTTGAGGTGATGGCGGAGCCGTCGCAGCAGAGGGGCAAGGGCGAAGGGCAGCGCGAGGGCGGCCCCGGCCAGCACCGGCAGCAGTTGCCAGCGGATCCCCACCACGCCCAGCACCGCCGTGGACGGGGCGAGGACCGCCACCGCGGCGATCGTGACACGCGGTCGGGCGGCGGCGGGAAGCCAGCGCGCCACCACCAGCGCGAGGGCGCCCAGCACGGCGAGGAACTCGGGAGGGGACATGGACAGTCCCGTGATGGTCTCGGTCACGCCGTCATCGTCGGGGCGGGGCACGGCACGCCGCATCGACCCCCGGTCGCCCCCCGGCCGCCTTCGCCTGCCACCGCGGTCGCAGCCGGGCACACCGCACGGGCGGGTGCCCTGCGACCGCAGGAGGTACCGGGCTCCTCCTGTGGTCGTACACGGTCGGTGGTGCCGTCAGACGGCGGACTCATGTGCGCCACCGCCTCCGCCGCCTACCGTGGCGGGGCGCGTTCAGCAGGCGTGGCGCGTTCGGCAGGATCGACAGGATCGACGGGGACGTCAGGGACGTGGGGATGACCGGGGCGGTCGTGGGGTCCGGTACGGGCCGATGGGTGCGAGCGGTGGGGAGCGCGCGGCTGCGCGGCCTCCGACCACCGCCCGCCGTACGGGACTCGCTGCCGCTGGCGCTGCTCCTGCTCCATGCCGCGGCCACCCGCGCGCCACGGGAACTCCCGGTGGCCGCGGCCCTCACGGTGGCCCTCGCGCTGCCCCTGGTGTGGCGCCGCCGGGCCCCGCGCGCGGTGTTCGGCGCCGTGGCCGGCGCGGCCGCCGTCCAGTGGCTGGTGGGCGTCCAACTCCCGGCGGACGTCTGCCTGTTGGTGGCCCTGCACGCGGTGGCCGCGCACGCGGGCAAGCGCGACGCGGTCCTCGCCGGCGCCGTCGTGGAGGGCGGGGCGCTGCTGGCGTGCCTGCGCTGGGCGACGGAGGGCGCGTTCCTGGCGCCCTTCGTCGCGCTGAGCGCGGCGGCCGTCGCCGCCACCGCCCTGGGCGCGAACGCGCGCACCACCCGCGGCTACCTCGCGGCGCTGGAGGAACGGGCCACGCACCTGGAACGCCGGCAGGACCAGCAGGCGCGCCTGGCCGTCGCCGAGGAGCGGACCCGCATCGCCCGCGAGGTGCACGACATCGTCACCCACAACCTGTCCGTCATGGTCGCGCTCACCGACGCCGCCGTGCACGCGCAGCACCGCTCGCCCGGCCGGGCCACCGCCGCGATGGTCCAGGTCTCCGAGACCGGCCGTCAGGCCCTGACCGACATGCGGCGCTCGCTGGGCATCCTGCGCACCGACGAACCGGACGCCCAGCGCCACCCGCTGCCCGGCATCGCCCAGTTGGAGGCGCTGGCCGAGCGGATGCGGGCCGCCGGGATGGCGACCCGGGTCGAACTGCGGGGCAGCCACGCCCACGTGCCCGCCACCGCCCAACTGACCGTCTACCGCCTGGTGCAGGAAGCCTTGACCAACACCTTCAAACACTCCCCCGCCGGCACCCGCGCCGAGGTCCGGGTGCGGTGCTCGGCCGCGACCGTGACCGTGGACGTCACCGACAGCGGCCCCGCCTGCCGCCCCGGGGGCGCCTCCGCCGGGCGGGCCGGGGCCGCCGCGTCCGGCCACGGCATCCCCGGCATGCGCGAGCGCTGCGCCGCCTACGGGGGGACGCTGCGGGCCGGACCGCTCCCCGACGGCGGCTGGGGCGTGCACACCCGCCTCCTCCTCGACAGCGACGGAGCCGCACCCGCATGACGATCCGCATCCTGATCGCCGACGACGAGGCCCTGCTCCGGATGGCCTTCGCCACGATCCTGGAGGCCCAGCCCGACATGGCACCGGTCGGCGAGGCCGCGGACGGCGCCCAGGCCGTACGCCTCGCCCGGGAGCTGCGGCCCGACGTCGTCCTCATGGACGTCCGGATGCCCGGGACCGACGGGATCGAGGCGACCCGGCAGATCACCCTGGCCTCCCCGCGGAGCAAGGTGCTGATCCTCACCACCTTCGACCTGGACGAGTACGCCTTCGCCGGGCTCGGCGCCGGGGCCTCGGGCTTCCTGTTGAAGAACACCAGGCCCGAGGAGCTCCTCACGGCGATACGCAACGTGGCCGCGGGCGACGCGGTGCTCTCCCCCCGGATCACCCGCCGCCTGCTGGAGGACTTCCGCCCGCACCTGCCCGACGGCACCCGCACCGGCCACGGCCAGGGCAAGGGCAGCGGCCGGGACGAGCGGCTGGGCCGGCTCAGCGCCCGCGAGCGCGACGTGCTCGTCAAGGTGGGCTGCGGCCTGTCCAACGCCGAGATCGCGGCCGCCCTGTACCTCGCGGAGGCGACCGTGAAGTCCCACCTGGGGCGGATCCTGCACAAGCTCGAACTCCGCGACCGGATCCAGGCCGTGGTCTTCGCCTACGAGAACCGCCTCGTCCCCCCGGCCTGACGCCGCCGCCCGCCCGCCGGCCGGCGAGGCCCGGCGGGGAGGGGCCGGGGCCGCTACCGGCGGTTCTCCCCGTCCTCCTCGCCCTCCGGGGGCAGGCCGACCTCCTCGCGGTCCTCCTCGGTGCGCTCCTCCAGCTCGGCCTCGTCGGGGCGCCGGGGCAGGCCGCGGCCGTGGCCGGTGTCGGGATCGCCCTCGACGTCCTTGTTCGACTTGTGGTGCGACATGGGGATCCTCCTCGGCCGGACTGCGCCTGGTCGGGTACGGGTTCGGTACTCGCCCCTCCCATCACCTCTCCGGGCCCGGCGGCCCGCAAGTCGGCCGGTGCTCCGGCGGGTCGCGGGGGGCTAGGGTCAGGGGGCGGTGAACAGGGCGGGGAAGACCGGGGCCAGCCAGGGGCGGCGGCCCCAGGCGAGGACCTTGCCGCGCAGCAGGGCGTCGGTGGCGCCGAGGCGGCCCAGGGCGATGAGGAAGAACGCCACCGGCTCGGTGAGGATCGTGCAGTCGGGGCGGCGCGGCGGCCGCGGGCTCACCGCGGCGGCGCCGTCCGTGAAGGTCACCGCGAAGCCCTCCAGGCCGCGGATCCGCAGGCGGTAGCAGGCGTTGTGGCCGGCCGCGGCGCGGGGGTCGACCACCAGCGGCATGGCGGTGCGCAGGAAGGGCAGCGTCAGCGCGACGCGCCGGCGGTCCAGCGGGTGCGGGCGGCCGAGGGCGCGGGCGATGTCGTGGAGGTGGGCCAGCATGTGGGTCAGCAGGTAGGCGGTGAGGGTGTCCAGGTCCATCGTGCCGAGCGGGGTCGTCGCCGGTGCGGTGCCGGGGCGCGGGGTGGCCGCCGCGGTGAACTCCCGTGCCTGCTCGGCGATCTGCGCGGCGAGTACGGCCGGGTCGCGTTCGGGCCGGGCGGCCAGGGCGGCCGCGTTCGCGGCGGCCAGCGAGCCGGGGGTGCCGTCGCCGTGGGACCGCTGCTCGCCGGCGGCCAGGGCGGCCATCAGCTCGTTGGCCATCGCGAGGTGGGCGGCGGCTTCGGCGACCGTCCAGGTGGATCCGGGGACGGGGGTGTCGCCGGCGCAGCCGGCCAGCAGGGCGGGGGCCTCGTCGCCGACCTCGGTCACCGCCCGCAGGAGCGCGGTGCGGGCGGCGCCGGTGCGGGCGGCGCCGGGGCGGTGCGGGGGCTGCGGGGCGTTCATGGGGGTGAAGCGTGGCCCACTCCCCCGCCGCTGTCCAGGGGTCCGGCGCGGTCGGCGCGGGGACGGGGCCGGGCCCCCGCCCGGTGGGCGGGCGGGGGCCGTCGGACGGCCGGGGCGGCCCGGCGCCCGGTCACACTCGGTCAGTGCGCGACGATCTGGAGGTTGGCGCCCTGGCCGGCGGTGCCGCCCACGTAGAAGGTGTGGCCGTCGGGGCCCAGCGCCAGGCCGGTGAGGTTGTCCTCGTCGAGGTCGCCGGCGCTGTCGGCGGGGACGGGGGCGCCGGTGGCGGTGTCGAGGGCGAGGACGGAGGTGCTGCTCGCGCCGTAGTTGCTGTCGGCGAGGTAGAGCCGGGTGCCGTCGGCGCTGACCTGCGGGTTCTCCAGGACGTCGCCGCCGGTGGCGGGGTGGAAGGTGGTGGTGACGGTGTCGGTGGCCGGGTCGATGACGGTGCTGGCTCCGGTGCCGAGTTCGGCGAGGCCGAACAGGCGCTTGCCGTCGGGGGTGAACGCCAGGTTGTAGTCCAGGTTCGTGGCGGTGCCCTGGACGGTGCCGGCCACGGTCGGCGCGGTGGCGGCCGCGGCCACGTGGACCACGCCCTGGCTGGTGCCGACGTACACGTCGCCGGTGCCCGGGCGGGCCGCGGGGGCGCCGACGTAGGGGGCCGCGACCTGGACGGAGGCGGTGAACGCCCGCTGCGCGGTGGCGAAGGTCAGGATCCGGCTCTGGCCGTTCTGCCGGTAGGCGGTCGCGCCGTTCTGGGAGACGTACAGGGTGGATCCGTCCGGGCTGAGGGCCAGGCCGGAGGTGGACCCCGCGCTCCAGCCGGCGGGGCGGGGCTGGTCGGGCAGGGCGAGGGTGGCGAGCAGGGTCAGGGTGGCGGTGTCCACCACGCTGAGGCGCTGGCCGTCGAGGACGTACAGGCGTGCGCCGTCCGCGCTGAGCGCCGGGTGGGCGCTCCACTGGAGGGTGCCCAGGGCCAGGCGGGCGGTGACGGCGCCGGTCTGGGTGTCCACCGTCTTCACGGTGGAGGTGTTGTCGGCCTCGGTCACCACGACGTAGGCCTTGGCGCCGTCGGGGCTGACCACCGGCACGGCGCCCCGGGCGCCGACGGCGATGGTCGCCTCGGTGCCGGACAGCGGCGCGGCGGCGGTGGCGGCGGTGCCGGTGAGGGCGAGCAGGGCCGTGGTGGCGGCCGCGGTGAGCGTGGCGGCGGTACGGCGGTGGGTCGTGCGGGACATCGGTTTCCCCCCTGGTGGAACGTACGGTGCGGTGCGGTGCGGTGGCGGGCCGTCAGTGGTGGACGACCTGCGGACCTGCGGTGCCGGGGGCAGGCTAGCCGATGCGGGTGAAGATCCGATCGACGTACGGGCGAGCGTACGGTGACTGCTCGTCGGCTACGGCTCGGCCGGGACGCTGCCGGGGGCGGTGCCCAGGTGCCAGGCCTCGATGTCGCGGTAGTGGATCGGGCCGGGGCCGCGGCCGGTGTTGCTGCCGACCAGGTGGAGGCGTTCGGCCCGCCAGGGGCGGCCGTGGAAGCCGGTGAGGCCGGCCGCGGCCCGCGGGACGCTGGTGGGGTCGTCGCGGCGGGCGCGGGCGAGCGTCAGGTGGGGGCGCAGCGGGCGCTCGTTGAAGTCGATGCCGCAGGTCCTGGCCAGGGTGCGGACGTCGGTGGCGAGTCGGTGCAGGGCTTCGAGGTCGCCGCCGATGTCGGCCCACAGGAGGCGGTCGTCGAAGTGGCCGCCGCCGTGCAGGCCCAGGCGCGGGGCGGGGTGCGAGGGGGCCAGGGCGGCCAGGGCGGTGCGCAGCGGCGGTACGGCGGTGGTGGGCAGTTCGCCGAGGAAGGCGAGGGTGATGTGCCAGTCCTCGATCCGGTTCCACCGCAGCCGCGGGTAGGCGGTGTAGGCGGGGCCGAGGGCGTGGGCCAGCTCGTCCTTGGCGTCGTCGGGTGGGGCCAGGGCCACGAAGACGCGCCGGGTCGGGGGCTGGGGGTGATCGTCCACGGGGGATTTCTAGCACCCCGGCCGTCGGGTGGGTCGGGATGGGGGTGGGGATGGGGGTGGGGCCCGGGGCGGGGGCCGGGGCGGGGATCAGGGGGGCGGGGTCAGGGGGGCGGGGTCAGGGGGCGGCCGGGGCGAGGTCGAGGACGACCATCTTGTCCGTCCGGTAGCTGTCGAGGTCGGGGTTGTGCCACGACTGGCCCGCGCGGATCCGGTGGAACCTGAACGTCGCGTTCGTCCCGTTGGCGGCGACGATGCAGCGCACCGGGCCCGGGTGGTCCGCTCCGGTGAGGAGGCGGCGGAACTCCAGGGCGAGGGCGGTCCCGTGCAGCAGCAGGAGGCGTTGGTCGTCCTCGGAGATCTGCGGGGCGTCGTCGACGATCCGGACCGCGACGGGGACGTGGTCCTCCAGGTGGAAGGAGCTGTCGGCGCACTCCCAGGCGGTGAGGTCGGTGAAGGTGGCGGGCGCGGCGTCGGCGTCGCCCGTCGAGTCGGCCCAGGTGAGGACGGCGCCGTGGCGGGTGATCCCGTGGGCGAGGCGGTCGCGCAGGCCGGGGGCGAGGCCGCCGGGCGGTGTCAGGGCGGCGGGGTGGTCGAGCACTCCGAGCGCCTGGGCGGCGGCGTCGTTCATCCTCAGCGACAGCATGGGGCCCATGGTCGCAGCCGCAGCGGGCGGCGCCGGGGGCTGGGGTCCCGGGCGGGGGTCCCGGGCGGGGGTCCCGGGCGGGGGTCCTCGGCGGGGGGGTCAGTCTCCCGGGCCGGTGGTGTCTCCCGCGGACCGGCCGCGGGAGACACCGCTGCCGGGGCTACAGGCTCTTGCTCGCCAGCAGCTTTCCCTGGGCGTCGTACGCGGCGAGCCTGATGCCCGTGACGGGCTGGGGCTGGCTCTTCCCGGCGCCGGTGGGCTTGAGGGCGGGCGCCCAGGCGTAGCCGCTGGCGTAGCCCGGGGTACCGGGGAGCGAGGCGACGGCGGCCCAGTGGGCCTGGCCGTCGAGCTCGACGGTCATCCGGGCGACCTGTCCGGGCCCGTGGTAGACGACGTTGTACAGGCCCTGCTGGTCGGGGCCCGCGTAGTACTGCATGGTGAGCTCGGTGGCGGCGCCCGCATTCCAGGAGTAGCCGCTGCAGCCCGGACCGCTGCCGTAGGAGGGGGCGTCGTGGATGCAGATCTCCCGGTCCTTCAACTGCATCCACCAGCCGGGGCGATCCAGCGGCAGCTGCCGGCCGGGCTCGGCGACGACGGCCTCGGGGGCCGCTCCCTCCGGGAGCAGCGGGGCCTGGGCGGCCGGGGCCGCGGCCGGGGCGAGGGCCCCGTCGCCGTGCCGGGCGGACAGCACCGCGCCCGTGCCGACCGCCATCGCGAGCGCGGCCGCCACGGCCGACGCGCCCACCGCCATCCGCCGCCGCTGGCGGCGGGCGTGGATCCGCACGGGCTCGGGGGACCAGTGCGCCACCGTGAGCCCGGACGCCTCGTCACGCAGGGCGCCGCGCACCATGTCCTCGGTGTCCATCAGCTGTTGTCTCCGTTCGTGCCGTCGGTCGTCGAACCGCTGCCGCCCGCGTAGGGGGCCAGCGCCGGATGGGTGCGCAGTTTCGCCAGGCCTCGGCTGGCCTGGCTCTTCACGTTGCCCAGCGAGCAGCCGAGGATCTCGGCGACCTGCTGCTCGCTCATGTCCTCCCAGTAGCGCAGGACGACCACGGCCCGCTGGCGCTGCGGCAGTTGGGCCAGCGCCTGGAGCAGTACCGAGCGCTCCTCGACGTCGCGGTGGTCGGCGCCCGCGGTGTGCGCCCGGTCGGGCAGGACGGGCACGAGCAGTTGCCTGACCCTGCGGCGCCGGTGACGGCTCAGGTTGTTGTTCACCAGGGCCCGGTGGACGTAGGCGTCCGGCTCCTGGAGGCGGCTGATCCGGGGCCAGTTCCGGAAGGCCTTCGCGAACGTCGCCTGTACGACGTCCTCGGCCTCGTGGTAGTCGCCGGTGAGCAGGTAGGCGGTGCGCACCAGCCGTGGCCAGCGCGAGGCGGCGTACCCCTCGAAGTCGAGCTCCCGCAGGCCGGGGCCGCCCGCGACAGCCGGGGCGGGCCGGGGCCGGTCCTCCACCGGGGCGGGCAGTATCCTCGCGGTCATCCAGTTCCTCTTCACGTTCCGCGCGACGGCCCGACCGGGCCATCGCTCTGCCCTACTCACCGCCGCGACGGCGCAAGGGTTGCACGCCGGAACCGAATCCTCCGACCGGGGTTCCGGGCCGCACGGGCGGTGTGGTCGGTGCGGGCCGCACGGGCGGTGCGGTCGGTGCGGGAGGCGGAGGACGAAGGAAGTAGGTCCGCGGCCCGTTCCGGCGGCCGCGCCAGGACGCCTACGGTCCTTGCCGTGGATACGACAGGGATTCTCGACGAAGCACTGCAACGACTGCACGCCTGCGGGCCCGAGCGGCTCGGGCGGCTCACCAACCACGCGCCGATGGCGGTCGAGGCCCTCGCCGCCCGGGGACAGGCCCGCGCCGTGCACCGCTGGCTCGACCTGTACGCGCGCAAGCTGGAGGACTTCCCGCCGCGCGTCGAACCGGTCACGGACGCCAACTGGCTTGCCGCGCTGGGCGATCCGGGCCGCGCGGCGGACTGGATCGACCACTTCGGGCGGGAACTCGCCGAACGGCCCTGGCGCGAGGTGCTGGCCCGCTGGTGGCCCCGGCTGCTGCCCGGCCTGTACGGCGGCTCGACGCACCCGGTGATCCGGGTCGGCCACGCCGTGCGGACACTGCTGGCCGGTGAGGCCACCGCGCCCCGGCTGGCCGAACTCGCCCACGGCCTCGGCTACTGGGCCGCCCGCCACCGGCCCGTCACGGTGCCCGTCCGGCTGCCCGCCGCACCGGGCGCGGCCGCCGCCCTCGACGCGGTGCCGGCCGTCGCCGTCCAGGACGGGCCCTTCCCCGCCCGGCTCGACCGGGTCACCGCCCTACCCGGGTGGGCCGACGCGGTCACCGGCCCCGACGAGGCGCACCGGCGCCTCACCGAGCTGGTGCGCGCGGCGACCCACCGCTACGCCGCCTACGGCCACGGCGAGGAGACCATGCTGGTCCACGCCGCCACCGCCCCCAACGCCGTGCTGCGCACCCTGCCCGCGCTGCCCCGCGACCTGTGGCCGGCGGCGCTCGGGGCGGCCTGGACGGCCTCGGCGGCGGTGACCGCGATGTACGCGCCCGCCGTCCCGGTCGCCTGCGCCCCGCCCGGCGGCCTCACCCCGGAGGAGGTGTTCGAGCGGGCGCTGGCGCACGGCGACGAACACGTCGTCAAGTTCGCGGACACCGCCCTGGACGTCGGCGACGCACCGGCCCTGGCGGCGGCCCTGCGCGCCGTGGAGCTGAGCACCCCGCTGGTGTGAGGCACCCACGGGAAGCCGCCGGGGCGGGCAGGGCGGGCAGCCCGCGGAGGCGGTTCAGCCGGCCTGTTCCTGCTCGGCCTCGACCTGGGCGTTCCACTCGCGCTTGGCGGCGCGCCAGGCCTCGTCGCTCTGGCCGAGCCGCCAGTAGCCCGAGACCGACAGCCGCTCGCGCGGGACGCCGCGCTCCACCCGCAGCAGGTACCGCAGGTCCTTCACGAAACCGGCCTCGCCGTGCACGAACGCGGACACCGCGCCGGCCGGGAACTCCAGGGCGCCGACCGCCTGGACCAGGGCCTCGCCCACCGGGCGGGCGCCGCGGTGCAGCCAGTGGATCGCGGTGCCGGCGGGCGAGCGGACCTTCTGTTCCTCGGCGGCGTCCGTGACCTCGACGAAGGCGTGCACCACGGCGCCGGCCGGCATCCGCTCCAGCGCCGCGGCGATCGCGGGCAGCGCGCTCTCGTCGCCCACCAGCAGGTGCCAGTCGGCGTCCGCGTCGGGGGCGTAGCCGCCGCCGGGGCCCAGGAAGCGCACCGTCTCGCCGGGCTGCGCGCGGGCCGCCCAGGGCCCGGCGAGGCCCTCGTCGCCGTGCACCACGAAGTCGACGGTCAGCTCGCGCAGCGCCTGGTCCCAGGCCCGCACGGTGTACGTCCGGGTGACCGGCCGCTGCTCGGGCGGGAACTCCTCGCGGATCCGCGCGAGGTCGAAGGGCTCGGGGTAGTCCACGCCCTCGGGGGTGAAGAGCAGCTTGATGTAGTGGTCGGTGAACTCGGTGGCGTCGAAGTCCGCCAGCCCCTCCCCGCCGAGGACCAGGCGCACCATGTGCGGGGTGATCCGCTCGGTGCGCAGCACCCGTGCCTCACGGGCCCGCGGTGTCCGGCGGGTCGGTTGCTCTGCCATGGTGCCCCCTGGGCCGTGTGGTCGTCGCGCTGCCTGGTTAGGCTTGCCTAAGTTAGCACTTCTGAGGCGGCGTCCGGCCCGCGGGCGAACCGTTCTCCCGTCGGGCCGCTGCGGCCCGTGGCGCCGCTCCCCGGCCCCTGGCCGCGCCGCGGGCCGCAGGGGCCGGTGGTCAGCGCAGGACGAGGAGCTTGGTGCCCGGGACGAGCTTGCGGTTGACGGAGGTGGACTGGACGAAGACGGTGTAGGAGGGGTTCTCGCCGGGCTTGACGACGGCCTCCGCGGCGGGCAGGCCGAGGAGTCGGCGGGCGGCCGGGCCGGAGAAGACGCGGCCGGTCATCCGGCCGGTGGCCGGGTCCTTCTCGGCGACGGCGAGCTGCTTGTTGCCCTGGATCTTCTCGCGCTTGGAGAGCTCGTAGAAGGCGCAGCCGGTCTTGTAGGGGTGGCCGGCGCTGGTGACGAAGTCGCGGATGGGGGTCGCCTGGTCGACGGGTATGAGGATGTACTTGCCGGTGTCCAGGGCGTCGAGGTTGGCCTTGACCTGGGCGGTGTCGAGGTCCTGGCCCATGGCGAAGAGGTTCTTGGTGCCGCGTACGCCCTGTTCGCGCCCGCGCAGGAAGCTGGTGGCGGCGGACTTGACGGTGCCGATGGCCTCCTCGACGCCCTTGCTGGAGTCGGCGTCCCAGATGGCGATGTTGCCGGCCGGGAAGCCGTACTCCTGGGCGGTGCGCTTGGCGAGGGAGTTGGGGACCAGGATGGCGGAGGTCCAGTGGTCGGGGAGGTCGTCCATGGCGCCCTGGATGCGGTCGAGCCAGGAGCGCAGGACGGCGGCGCCCTGGCCGGCGTTCATCCGGGTGTGCATCTGGCCGCTCTGGGAGCAGCCGGAGGCGTTCTCCTCGCCGTCGGTGACGACGACCTGGAGGAAGGAGTGCTCGCCGTAGCCCTCCCAGATGTTCTTGAGGTCGTCGACGGACTTCACGGCGGCCTCGATCAGGGCGGTGGCGCCGTTGTCGACCTGGTAGAGGCCGCGCAGGGAGGGCAGGTGCTTGACGTCCATGTCCCAGACCAGGTTCTGCACTTCGTGGTCGAAGGCGTAGAGGCTGATCCGGGTCTCGTGGCCGAGGCGGTCGGACTCCTCCTGGAGGCCCTTGACGAACTCGTCGACGACGCGGATGAGTTGGGCCTGGTGCTGGTGCATCGAGCCGGACTTGTCGACCACGAGGGAGACGTGGTTGACCTTGTGCTTGATCCTGTTCGCGGACATGGCTATCCCCTTTTCCGGCGTGCGTGCGATGCGTTTCCGGAGTCCTCTCGCGGGGTTTGCCCGCGGCGCCTCTCGGCGTTCCCTCCAGCGTTGACTCCACCTTAGGGGTGGGCACTGACATTCCGTCGGGCGCTGTCGGCCGGGGTCACGGGAGCGGCGGCCGGCCCGGGGGCGGGGCCGGCGGCCGGGGCGGGTCAGGCCTCGTCGGCCTCGTCCGCCTCCTCGTCGTCGGCGCGGGAGAGGGCGTCGGTGATCAGGCGGGTGGCGAAGTCCTGGTCGTCGCCGCAGATGCGGTTGACGTACTCGGCGAGCAGGGTGGCGGTGGCTTCCAGGGGGTTCATCTCGGCGTCGGTCCAGGGGCCGTACTGGGCGCGCCACAGGTTGGGGCTCAGGCCGCTGCCGGCGGCGACGAGCAGGCCGGCCATGGTGGGGACGACCTCGGGGCGGAAGGTGCGGGGCATCATGCGCATGGTGGCCAGGAGGTTGGGCAGCACGTACTCGATGACGTCCTTGCCTTGGTCCTCGCAGGCCTTCCGCAGCCAGTTCATGTACAGGTAGATGAGGGTGCAGGCGCCCTCCAGCAGGGCGGCGAGGCCGTCCGGGCCCAGCGAGGCGGCGAGGTGGTCGACCATCTCGCGGTGTTCGGGGTCGGTGCCGGTGCGGCCGTCGTAGAGGGCCTTGAGCCGGGAGTCGATGACCATGAGCGCCGCGCTCACGTCGCCGGCGGGGGCGTACTGGGGGTCGCAGGGCGAGGTCACGGGACTCCTCCGGGGCGGTGCTCGGGCGGGGCGGTGCGGGCGCTCCCAGCAGAGCGGACCGGGGCCCGGGCGCGGGCGGGAACCGTCCCGGCGTCACCCGGACGGGATGCGGCGGCGGCCGGGGTGTTGACGGGGTGCCGAGGGCCGGGCCCCGCAGCGGGCACGCCACGGCGGGGGGGGGGGGGGGGGGGGGGGGGGGGGGGGAAAGGGGGGGGGGGGGGGGGGGGGGGGGGGGGGGGGGGGGGGGGGGGGGGGGGGGGGGGGGGGGGGGGGGGGAC
>NZ_JBVIWC010000027.1:134199-140049 GCF_055594965.1 Kitasatospora sp. NPDC040550
CTCCCCGTTACCCCCCCGAAGGAGCTTTGTTGTCTCGGTGGGTTTGGCGGGTTCCCAGTTCCCTCCCCCCCCCCCCCCCCCCCCCCCCTCCCCCCCCCGGGGGCCCCCCCCCCCCCCCGCGCCGTGCGGGAGGGCCGGAGCGGTGCTGTCGCCGCGTCAGGGCTTGAGGGCGACGCCGGCGTAGAAGGAGACCTGGGCGTCGGTGACGCCGGCCGGCAGCAGGTCGGCCTCGTCGGTGCCGTCGGGGTGCCAGCGGTGGGCGGGGACGATGCCCGGGTCGAGCAGGTCCAGGCCCGCGAAGAGGGTGGCGAACTCGGCGCGGGGGCGCAGCCGCAGGGAGGTGCCGGCCTGGTTGTAGATCTCCTCGACCTTGGAGGCGCCGGGCGGGTCGAGTTCGGCGGTGGCGTGGGAGAGGACCAGGGCGGAGCCGGAGGGCAGGGGGTCCAGGAGGTGCCGGACGATGGCGTGGGCGTCGTCGAGGTCCGGGACGAAGTGGAGCAGGGCGATCATCGACAGGACGACCGGCCGGTCCAGGTCGAGGGTCCCGGTGACCTGGGGGGTGGCCAGGAGGGCGGCGGGGTCGCGGACGTCGCCGTGGACGTAGGCGGTGCGGCCCTGGGGGGTGCTGGTCATCAGGGCGCGGGAGTGGGCCAGGACGACGGGGTCGTTGTCGGCGTAGACGACCCGGGCGCCGGGTTCGACGGCCTGGGCGACCTCGTGGAGGTTGGGCGAGGTGGGGATGCCGGTGCCGATGTCCAGCCACTGGCGCAGGCCGCGCCGGGCCAGGGCGCGGGTGGCGCGGTGCATGAAGGTGCGGTTGGCCCGCACGGCGGTGCGCATGGTGGGGAAGACGGTCAGGACGCGTTCGGCGGCTTCGCGGTCGACGGCGAAGTTGTCCTTGCCGCCGAGGAAGTAGTCGTACATCCGGGCGCTGTGCGGGATGTCCTGGCGTATCTGCGGCGCCGCCGGCTGCTCGGGGTCGGGCTCGGTCGCGGTCATCCAGGATCCTCCCATGCTCATTCGTGTCCCTTCTTGATCACACCGGGCCGGGGCAGTCTAGCCAACTCGCCGGTGTCGCGCGGGAAGTCGGCGGGGGTGGGTGCGGCTCGGCCGTCCCGGGCATTTTCCGCCGCGTCCGGCGGCCGGTCGCGCACGGGCGGCCCGGGATGTGGCAGGTAGGAGGGCGGCGGTCCCGCCGAGCGGCCCCGTCGCGGGCGGGGCCGATCCCTTCCCCCTCCTGTCACCTCCTGCGATCGAACGGAGTCCCCATGCGCCGACACCGCGGCGTCCTGCTGACCGCCGCCCTCCTGGCCCAGCTCGCCGCCGGGCCCGCGCACGCCGCGCCGGCCGACGGGTGGGAGCAGACCGGGCAGTGTGGGGTGGTGCGCAGCGGTGACGCGCCGCTGGGCGGGGCGCGGGTGACGCTGTACCAGGCCGGGGAGGGCGGGGGCGGGCGGGCGCGGGTGCTGGCCCGGGGGCGCAGTGACGGGGACGGGCGGTTCAGCCTGGACTACCGGCGGCCGCGGGACGCGCGGGCGGTGCTGTACGTGCTGGCCGACCTGCCGGGCCACGGGGGCGGGCGTGGCGGGGGCGGGGCCGGGCAGGCGGAGGGGGCGGGCCACGGGCCGGTGACGCTGGCCGCGGTGCTCAGCGGCGCCCAGGCGCCGCCCGAACTGGTCGTCAACGAGCGGACCACCGTGGCCACGGCCTACGCGCTGGCCCGGTTCACCGGCCCGGACGGTGTCGCGGGCTCCTCCCCCGGGCTGCCGAACGCCGCCGCCCTCGCGCACAACCTGGCCGACACCGGCACCGGCGACATCGCCCCGCTGCTCGCCGCGCCGCCCAACAGCGCGTTGACCTCGACCATGGCCGAGGTCAACTCCCTGGCCAACCTGCTGGCCTCGTGCGTCACCGGCGACTCCTGCGGGCGGCTGCTGGAGCTGGCCCGGCCGCCGGGCGGCGAGCGGCCGCGCGACACGCTGCTGGCCGCCGTGAACATCGCCCACGACCCGGGCCGCAACGCCGCCGAGTTGTTCGCGCTGGCCGCCACCACCGAGCGCTACCGGCCCGCGCTGGGCGCCGCGCCGGACGCCTGGACGGTGGCGCTGCGCTACGCGGGCAACGGGCACGAGCTCGACGGCCCCGGCAACATCGCCTTCGACGCGGACGGCAACGCCTGGGTCAGCAACAACTACCGTTACGGGCCGGATCCGGCGGTGCCGGTCTGCGGCAGCGACGCGGTGCTCAAGTTCACCCCCACCGGGCAGGACGCCCCCGGCGCCCCCTATCGCGGCGGCGGCCTGTACGGGGCCGGCTTCGGCATCACCGTCGATGCCAGGGGCAGCGCCTGGGTCGCCAACTTCGGTTTCCAGGGCCGTGGTTGTCCGCTCGATCCGACGCCACTGGAGCGCAGCCTCTCCCAGTTCGCCCCGGACGGCTCCCCGCTGTCGCCGCCCGCGGGCTGGCGCGGGGCGGGCATCGTCCAGCCGCAGGGCATGGCCGCCGACCGGGCCGGCACGGTGTGGGTGGCCAACTGCGGTTCGGACAGCGTGGCGCGGATCCCGGACGGCGACGCGGCCTCGGCCCGGGAGATCGTCACGCCCGGCCTGCACAAGCCCTTCGGCGCGGCGGTGGACCCGGCCGGGCGGCTGTGGGTGAGCGGCAACGGCAGCGACAGCGTCCAGGTGGTGGGCCCCGACGGCGCGCTGGAGCGGACCGTCACCGGGGCGGGCCTGCGCCGGCCGCTGGCGGTGGCCACCGACAGCCGGGGCAATGCCTGGGTGAGCAACAGCGGCATCCTGCCGGTGCCCTGCGGGGACAGCACCCCCGGCGACCTGGCGGACGCGCTCGGCGGCGAGGACGGCCCGCGTCCGGGCGCCTCGGTGACCATGATCGGGGCGGACGGGACGCCGGCGCCCGCGCCCTTCGCCAACGGCGGGCTGTTCCTGCCCTGGGGGGTGGCCGTGGACGGGGACGACACCGTGTGGGTGGCCAACTTCGGCGGGCACCGCGTCGCCCGGCTGTGCGGGGTCAACCTGGCGGCCTGCCCGCCCGGGGTGCGCACCGGTGAGCCGATCTCGCCGCCCGGCACCGGGTACACGAGCGACGGGCTGGAGCGCAACACCGGCGTGCAGATCGACCCCTCGGGCAACGTCTGGCTGGCCAACAACTGGCGCACCGTCCCGGTGCAGGCCAACCCGGGCGGGCACGAGCTGGTGGTGCTGGTCGGGGCGGCGGCGCCGGTGAGCACGCCCCGGCTCGGCGGGGGTGGGGGCGGGGGCGGGCGGCCCTGACCCGACCGCCGGCGGATGTGGAGGCGGAGGCTGGGTCGGCGGCCGTCGGGGCGACTACCCGCCGGTACCGGAGGGCGGCACCGGCCCGCGGGGAACACTGCGCCGGTTCGGCGCACCACCGCGCAGGAGACCCCGGGAGCCCGTCCATGCCGCCGTCCGCCCGTCGTGTCCCCCCGGCCGCCGCGGCGCCGCCGCCCGCCAGGCGCGCGGCGCTGCGGCGCCTGGGCGAGTGGTGCGCGCGCCACTCCGTGCTCGTCGTCGTGCTGTGGATCGTCGCCCTGGCCGGCGTCCAGGCCGCCAACCGGACGGTCGGCGGCAGCTACTCCGACGACTTCTCCCTGCCCGGCACCCAGGCCCAGCAGGGCCGGGACGTGCTGCAGGCGCACGAGCCGGCCGCCGCGGGCACCAGCTCCCAGGTGGTGCTGCACGACGCCCAGCAGCTGACCGGCTTCCAGCCGCAGATCGCCCAGAGCGTCACGGCGCTCCAGCAGCTGCCGCACGTGATCGGCGCGCAGAGCCCGCTGCCGCCGGCCGGGCAGAGCGCCCCGCCGGGCGGGCCGCTGGCCCCCGACGGGCTGACCGGGTACATCACCGTCCGCTTCGACACCACCCCGGCGCTGCTGGGCCACGACTACCTGGGCGGGGTGGACGCGGCGGTGGCGCCGCTGCGCCAGGCCGGGGTGCAGGTGGAGTACGGCGGGCCGCTGGGCGAGCTGGCCCGGCCGGCGGCGGACGACCGCTCCAGCGAGGTGATCGGCTTCGCGGTGGCGGTGGTGGTGCTGCTGGTGGGGTTCGGCAGCGCGATCGCGGCCGGGCTGCCGCTGCTGACGGCGCTGATCGCGGCCGTGGTCGGGCTGGGGGCGCTGGGGCTGGTCGCCGCGCTGTCCACCTTCGCGACCGTGGCGCCGACCCTGGCCACGATGATCGGCATCGGGGTCGGCATCGACTACGCGCTGTTCCTGCTGACCCGGCACCGGCAGAACCTGATGGACGGGGTGGACCCGGTCGCCTCCGCCGGGCAGGCGGTGGCCACCAGCGGGCGGGCGGTGCTGGTCTCCGGCTGCACGGTGATCATCGCGCTGTCCGGGCTGTCGGTGTCGGGCATCTCCTTCATCGCCAAGCTCGGGGCGGCGGCGGCCGTCACGGTGGTGTCGGCGGTGCTCGGCGCGCTGACCCTGCTGCCGGCGCTGATGGGGCTGATCGGGCGCCGGATGGACCGCTTCGCCGTGCGCCGTCCGATCGCCGAGGCCGGGGGAGGCGGCGAGGGCGGCGGGAGCTGGCACCGCTACGCCCGGCGGGTGGAGGCGAACCCGTGGCGCTACCTGGTCGCCGGGGTGGTCGCGCTCGGGGTGCTGTCGATCCCGCTGTTCTCCATCCAGCTGGGCCACATCGGCGACGGCGCCGACCCGACCTCCTTCACCGACCGGCGCGCCTACGACCTGGTCTCCCAGGCCTTCGGCCCGGGGGCGAACGCGCCGCTGACCGTGGTGGTCGACCAGAGCGCCGTGGCGCCCGGCTCCCGGGCCGGCGTGCAGGGCGCCGTGCAGCAGGCCCTCACCGGCCTGCCCGGCGCGGCGAGCACCACCCCGCTGCAGACCAGCCCGGACGGCGCCGTGCTGTTCGCCACCGTCGTCCCGGCCGGCGCCCCGCAGGACCGGGCCACCACCGACCTGGTCGACCACCTGTCGGACACCGTGCTGCCCGACGCGGTGGCGGGCAGCGGCGCGAGGACGTACGTGACCGGCAACACCGCGGCCCAGGTCGACTTCCTGGACATCGTCTCCAGCCGGCTGGTCCTGATCATCGCGGTGGTGGTCGCACTGGCCTTCCTGATCATCCTGGCGGTCTTCCGCGGCCTGCTGGTCGCCGTCAAGGCCGCGGTGCTCAACCTGCTGTCGATCGCGGCCTCGTACGGGGTGGTGGTGGCGGTGTTCCAGTGGGGCTGGGGCGGGCCGGCGCTCGGGGTCGCGGGGAAGGTCCCGATCGAGAGCTACGTGCCGATGATGATGTTCGCGATCGTCTTCGGGCTGAGCATGGACTACGAGATCTTCCTGCTCTCGCGGGTCCACGAGTCCTGGCTGCGCACCGGGCGCAGCCAGGACTCCGTGGCGCACGCCCTGGAGATCACCGCCCGGGTGATCAGCTGTGCCGCGCTGATCATGGTGAGCGTGTTCGCCGCGTTCATCGTCAGTGACAACGTGGTGATCAAGATGATGGGGCTGGGCCTGGCGGTCAGCGTGCTGGTGGACGCCACGGTGGTGCGGTTGCTGCTGGTGCCGGCGGTGATGACGCTGCTGGGGCCGGCCGCCTGGTGGACGCCGCGCTTCCTGGACCGGGTGCTGCCGCACATCGACACCGAGGGCGCGGGCGAACGGCCGTAGGGCGGAACAGTCGTGGGGCGGGGCGGCCGTGGGGCGGGGCGGCCCCGTCCCGCCCCACGGCCGGGGTGTTCGGCGGGTGCCGTGGTCAGCGGGCGCTGCCGAGGTCGCGGTCGTGGTCGGCGCCCTCCAGCAGCAGGGTGGTCTCCTCGATCCGGCGGAAGCGGCCGTCGGGGGCG
>NZ_JBVIWC010000028.1:0-105233 GCF_055594965.1 Kitasatospora sp. NPDC040550
AGCAGGTCGGTGAGGGCGGTGGTGATGTCGGTGTGCTGCACGGGGTCCTCCGATGGTCGTCACGAAAAATGCGTGCCTCAAGCACGCATCTGACGGTACAGGAAAAGCGTGCGCAGCGCACGCTAATCTGAGGGGGTGACGAATCCGACCGGACACGAGATCGCCGAGGCCCTGGGACTGCTGCTGCGGCGCAGCACCCGCGCCGGCCTGCACGCCCAACTGACCGACGGCCTGGGGGAAGCCGTCGACGAGCTCACCTACCCGGTCCTCAGCGGCCTGGCCCGCACCGGCCCGTGCAGCGCCGCCGACCTGGGCCGCGAGATCGGGCTGGACCGCACCACCGTGACCCGCCGCGCCGACCGGCTGGAGGAGGGCGGACTGCTGCGCCGCGAGGCCGACCCCGGCGACCGGCGGGCGACCCTGCTCGTCCTCACCGACCGCGGGCAGGACGCGGTGCGGGCCACCAGGCAACGCCTGGCGGCCCGCATCGAGGACTCCCTCGCCTCCTGGCCGGCGCAGGACGCCCGGGCCTTCGCCCGGCTGCTGCGCACCTTCGTGGACGAGGGGCCGTTCCAGGTCTGAGGGCCTGGGGTTTCACCCGCCGGTGCGCCGACGCCGCCCACGGCTGCGGGGCGGACAGCGCCCTGGGGGTACCTCCCGGCCGAAGGCTGGGGAAGCGTCGCCCCGCAGGCGGGAGTTCGAGGACGGACCCCGGCAAAGGGTTCGCGGGACGGCGCGTCAGCCCCCTCGCCCGCCCGCCCCGCGCGGTGATCGACCAGGTGGGTCACGGCGGGCGCCCGGCCGTTTCCCCGGGCCCGCGGGCGGTGATCCCTTGCCCCCGAGCCCCCGGCCGCCAGGCCGCCCGGCCCCCGCACCGCCCTCCGGAGGATCCGTCATGTCACCGCGCCCCCGCCGCTCCCCACGGCCCGCCGTCACCGCCCTGCTCGCCGCCTCGCTCGCGCTGGCCCCCGCCGGCAGCGCCGCCGCGGACGACGGGCCAAAGGCCCACCGGGACGGTGACCGGGCGCTGCGGGCCCGGCTGCAGGAGCTGGTCGACCGCCCGGACGGCCCGCCCGGCGCCATCGCCGTCCTGCGCGAGGACGACCGGGTCCGGGTGATCCGGGCCGGCACGGCCGAGCTCGACACCGGCCGCCCGCCCCGGGCCGAGGACCACATGCGCCTGGCCAGCGCCGCCAAGGCGTTCAGCGGCGCGGTCGCCCTGCGGCTGGTGGACTGCGGACTGCTCGGCCTCGACGACACCCTCGCCCGGCGGCTGCCCGCGCTGCCCGCCGACTGGGGCGCGGTGACCCTGCGCCAGCTGCTCAACCACACCAGCGGGCTGCCCGACTACAGCCGGGCGCCGGACTTCGGCGACCTGCTGCGCGCCGACCCGCACCACGTCTTCGACTCCCGCCACCTGCTGGACTTCGTCGCCGACCGGCCCCTGGAGTTCACCCCCGGCACCCGCTACCAGTACTCCAACTCCGACAACATCGCCGTCGCCCTGATGGCCGAGGCCGCCACCGGGCAGCGCTACGAGGACCTGCTCGCCTCCCAGGTCTACCGCCCGCTCGGACTCACCCGCACCAGCCTGCCCTCCGGCTACCGGCTGCCCCGGCCCTACCTGCACGGCTACGACATCGAACCGCCCGCCCCGCCGCAGGACGTCAGCACCCTGTACGGCGCCTCCGGCTCCTGGGCCTCGGGCGGCCTGGTCTCCACCCCCGCCGACTTCAACACCTTCGCCGCCGCCTGGGCGGGCGGCCCGCTGATCGGCGACGCCACCCGCGCACAGCAGCGGGCCTTCGTCGACGGCGCCTCCGAACCCGCCGGCCCCGGCACCAACCACGCCGGACTGGCGATCTTCGGGTACACCACCCGGTGCGGCACGGTCTACGGCCACACCGGCAACACCCCCGGCTACACCCAGTTCGGCGCGGGCACCGCCGACGGGCGGCGCAGCCTGACCGTCTCCGTCACCACGCAGGTGAACCAGAGCGGCACCCCGGACCTGCTGGCGCAGCTGCGGGCGGTCGAGGAGGACTTCGTCTGCGCACTGCTGGCCCCCTGACCGGGCTCGGGCCCGGGGGTGGGCACGGGGGGCGGCCCGGAGGCGGGCACGGGGGTCCGGGCGGGCGGACGGCCGGGGATCGGTTACGGTCGACGGTCCGGCAGCGGCCGGGCCGGGAAACGGAGCGGGAAGGGGGCGGCGAGGTGGCCGCAGTGACGGGGAGCGTGTTCCGGGGCGAGGGCGTGCCCGCGCGGGAGCGGTTCGACTGCTGGCGGGAGATGATCGGGCGCACCCGGGCCAGCGAGATGACCAGCGAGCACGCCGACGACTTCCGGGCGGAGATGCGGCGCCTGGAGCTGGGGCCGGTGACCCTGCTGCGGTCCTCGTTCCCGCCGACGCGCTTCCGCCGCTCCGCCGCCATGGTGCGGCGCACCGACCCCGGGGTGTACCACCTGACGATGCCGCTCAACGGCGGGCTGTCGCTGACCCGCGGCACCCGGGAGCGCACCCGCACCTTCGGCCGGGGCGACCTGTACCTGGTGGACAGCTCGCACCCGTACGAGGTGCGGGCCCTCGGGGCCCGTGGCGGCGGCCGCCGGGAGCAGCGGACCGAGGCCGTGGGGATCGACTTCCCGGTGTCGCTGCTGCCGCTGCCGCCGCATCGGCTGCGCGACCTGCTGGGGCGGGGCTTCTCGGTGCGCGAGGGCACCTGCGCGCTGCTGTCGGACTTCCTGGTCGGGCTGGACCGGCAGGCGGCGGCGCTGGGGCCGGCCGGGGCGGCCCGGCTGGGGACGATCGCGGTCGACCTGGTCGCCGCCTGGGTCGCCGGGGAGCTGGAGGCCGAGGCGGCCGTACCGGAGGAGACCCGGCAGCGGGCCCTGGCGGAGGCGGTGCGCGCCTTCGTGCGGCACAACCTCCAGGACCCCGACCTCACCCCCGCGACGATCGCCGCCGCCCACCACGTCTCGGTCAGCCACCTGCACCGGGTCTTCACCCGGCAGTCCGGGGAGTGCGGGGACGGCCGGACGCTGGCGGCCTGGATCCGCGGGCAGCGGCTGGAGCGGGCCCGGCGCGACCTGGCCGACCCGGCGCTGCGCACCCTGCCGGTCCAGGTCGTCGCGGCCCGCTGGGGCTTCCCCCGGGCCGACGATTTCAGCCGCGCCTTCCGGGTCGCGTACGGGCTCCCGCCCCGTGAGCACCGCCACCGGGCCCTGGCCGGGAGCGCGGGCGGCGGCGCGGACGGTAGCGGCGCGGGCGGCGCGTAGACGCATTGCCAAGGAAGTGGAGACGCAGGGACAACACGGGCGCCGCGCGTCCTGGCATCCTCCACGAGGAACACCGCGACGCGCCGGGCCCGTCAGCCCCGCGCGGCAGAACCACCGGTGGCCCGGCACGCCACGGGGGAGCGTGCCGGGCCACCGGTTCTCCCGCCGCAGGCCGCTAGTTGCGGTAGCGGTAGCGGATCCGGCCGCGGGTGAGGTCGTAGGGGCTGAGCTCCACGAGCACCCGGTCGTGCGGGAGGATCTTGATGTGGTTCTTGCGGACCTTCCCGCTGATGTGGGCCAGGACGACGTGCCCGTTCTGCAGTTCCACCTTGAAATTGGCGTTGCGCAGGCACTCGATGACGGTGCCTTCGACTTCGATGCCGTTCGTTGTCTTGGTCATGGTGTTCACCTCTTCTTCGTTCGTTCGGTGTCGGGGTCGTTCGTTCGATGCCGGGGCGGCCGGTGCGCGGGTCAGCGGTGGGCCGGTTCCAGGGTGCTGCCCGGGCGCCGGGCGGCGCCCTCCACGGGCGCGGCGGCGCGGCGGTCGGGGACCGGAGCCCGCGTCACGGCGGGGGCGCCCGGAACAGCGGCGCTCGGGGCAAGGGCGCTGGGAAGAGGAGCGCTCGGGACAGGGGCGCTCGGGGCGGGGTGCGGAGCACTCATGGTGCTGCCTTTCGGAAGTGCCTTGCCTGAGGCGCTCCCGGGCGACGCCAACGTCAATCGCCCACCATGACGACGAGGGGGAGCACCCACCCGGTTGCTGCCTTCATGGGTCTCACCTCCTCGCATCGGTCGCACGGCTGGGCAGACGGTAGCAGTCGGCGGCCCGCCCACCCAAACGATTTACGCCCCGGCGGGGCCCCACACCGCGCTCGGCCGGGCTGCTCGGCGAGCACGGGCTCGACCACGGACTCCAGGGCATCGTAGCCCTGGCCGCCGAAGGCGCGCGCCGCGAGGCGGCCGCGGCGGTCGACCACCGGGACGGTCGGGAGGGAGCCGGCGTCGAGGGCGCCCGCGGGGAACCCGGGCCGCTGGGTGCCGGCCGGGCATGAGGGGTCGGGGCTCCGACGCCCTGACGCCTTGATGTCCTGACGGTCTGACAGTCTGACGGTCTGACGTCCCGTCGACCCGGAAGAGGTGGCCCCGTGGTTCCCGTCGTGCCCGATCCGGACGTGCTGCACCCGTTCCCCGAGCAGCCGCGGGTGGTGCTGCTCAAGCCCTTGGTGACCTCGCCGCTGATCGAGGTGGGCGAGTACTCGTACTACGACGACCCGGACGATCCGACGGCGTTCGAGACCCGCAACGTGCTGTACCACTATGGGCCGGAGAAGCTGGTCATCGGGCGGTTCTGCGCGTTCGCCGCGGGGGTGCGGTTCGTGATGAACGGCGCCAACCACCGGATGGACGGGCCGTCGACCTTCCCGTTCCCGATCATGGGCGGGGCCTGGGCGGAGCACTTCGACCTGCTGACCGGGCTGCCGGGGCGCGGGGACACGGTGGTGGGCCACGACGTGTGGCTCGGCCACCGGACGACGGTGCTGCCGGGGGTGCGGATCGGCCACGGCGCGATCGTGGCCGCCGGGTCGGTCGTCACCTCCGACGTGCCCGACTACGCGATCGCCGGCGGGAACCCGGCCCGGGTGATCCGGCTGCGCTACGAGGCGGACGAGGTGGCGCGGCTGCTGACCGTCGCCTGGTGGCACTGGCCGGTGGAGCACCTGACCCGGCAGCTGCGGACCGTGATGTCCGGCAGCGTCGAGGAGTTGGAGGCCGCCGCGCCCGGGCGCTGAGGCGCGGCCCGGGCGGCGGGCTGCGGCCCGGGCGCGGCGGGGACGGGGTCAGTAGCGCAGCTCGGCGGCGATGCCGCCGGCGTCGGCGAGGGTGCCGTCGGGGACGAAGGCGACCCGGGCGCCGGTGTCGAGGGCGCGCTCGACGACCTCGTCGACGATGTCCTCGCGGGCCCCGGCCTCGCCGGCCTCGGCGGGGACGAGGTGCTCGCCGGCGTCGCGGACGGCGGCGCGGTGGTTCTCCTCGACCACCAGGAGCGCGACGCGCCCCTCCCCCACCGCCTGCCACACCTCGTCGAGGCCGGCGGCGAACCCGGAGCGGCCGCGGGCCCGGTCCAGCCGGGCGAGGGCGTCGGCGGTCTCCTGCTCGGCGTGGGCGCGCACGGCGGGCCCGACCACCTTGCGGACGGTCTCGACGTCGGCCTGGGCGAGGCCGCCGTGCGGGATCTGGGCGGTGGCCTCCTTGGCGATCGGGCCGGCGGCGTCCAGCAGGGCCAGGGCGGGCGCCTCGCCGACCACGTACAGCGGGCGGGGGTCGGCGGCCAGGACCTTGCCGAGCGCGGTGTCGGCCTGGCGCAGGAAGGTCTTGGTCTCCTCGTCCCGGAAGGTGCTGGGGGTGTCGCCGATGCGCTCGCGGCGCTCCGGGTCGGGGTTGTCGAAGAAGGCGCGGGTCAGCGGGAAGCCGTGGGCCCGGTCCTCGGTGACCCGCTCGGGGGTACCGCTCCACAGCACGGCCCGGTCGGCGGCGACGGCCAGCACCCAGTAGGGGCGCTCGGCGGCCTGGGCGGAGACCAGGTTGCGGGTGAGGAAGGTGTCGGACAGCACCACC
This sequence comes from Kitasatospora sp. NPDC040550, assembly GCF_055594965.1. Classification (NCBI taxonomy): domain Bacteria; kingdom Bacillati; phylum Actinomycetota; class Actinomycetes; order Kitasatosporales; family Streptomycetaceae; genus Kitasatospora; species Kitasatospora sp. NPDC040550. The sequence goes on from NZ_JBVIWC010000028.1 coordinate 5,893, forward strand.
CGGGCGGGGGCGGTGCGGGCGAAGGTCCACACCTGGTGCTCGCCGGGCGCGGCGAGGATCGCCAGGCCGTCCTCGGCGTGCACCAGGTCGACCTCGGCGAGGGCCTTGTCGAGCTGCCCGGCCACGTCGATCCGGTCGGCCCGGGAGACCTCGGGGTCGGCCTGGAGCCGCTCCTTCGCCTCGGCCAGCAGGTTGCGCAGCCGTACCGGGTCCTGGGTGTTGTCGGGTTCGCGGCGGTGGGTGGGCATCAGGACGGACACCGCCGGGTAGCGCCGGGGCCGGCGCAGTTCGGCGAGGACGGCGGGGCTGAGGGCGGGGTGCATGGGGACCCTTTCCGAAGGCGGTCGGCCTTCTCTGCGTGGGCGCACGGTGCCTGGCGCTGCTGCCAAATGCCCCCAATGTAGCGATTTGCCCCCGAAGTCGCCGGGTCGGCTGGCCGCTGCCCCTTGCGGGCCGGGCGCGGCGACGGGCCGAAGCGGGCGAGGGGGCGGCCCGGTACGCCCTCCCCGTCCGGGAGGGCGTACCGGGCCGCTGAACGGCTCAGCCGACCGGCGCGGCCTCCCGCTCGGCGGCGGGCGGCCAGGGGCCGTGGGCGGCGACCTGGGCGCGCAGTCCGCGCAGGGCGCGGGCGGCGGCGATGCCCACCGCGCCGGTGACCCGGCCCTCCCGCAGGCAGGCGGCGGCGAAGCGGTGCCCGGCGAGGCTGCCGTCGACCAGTTCGAAGCGGTCGGCGGCACCGGGGCTGCCGAAGGCCTGCACCCGCAGGCCGTACTGGTCGGTCCACAGGTACGGGACCGGCGCGTAGGCCTGGCGGGTGCCGTCCGGGCCGGCCAGCAGGTTGCGGGCGGCGAGCAGGGCCTGGTCGGTGGCGTTGGTGCGCTGTTCCAGGCGCCGGCGGCGGCCGGTGCGCGGGTCGGGCCAGGAGGCGGCGTCGCCGGCCGCCCAGACGCCGGGGCCGGCGGCGCAGTGGGTGTCGCAGGCCACGCCGCCGTCCGGCTCCAGCGGGACCCCGCTGCCGGCCAGCCACTCGGTGGCCGGCAGCGAGCCGATCGCCATCAGCACGGCGTCGGCGGCCAGTTCGCCGCCGTCGGCGAGCCGTACGCCGGCGGCCCGGCCGTGCCGCCGGAGCACGGCGGCGGCCGCGCCCCGGTGGATCCGCACCCCGTGCTCGCGGTGCAGGTCGGTCAGCAGCGCGGCCGTCTCCGCCCCGAGGACGGCGGCCAGCGGCGCGGCGGCGGCCACCAGCCAGGTCACCTCGGCGCCGAGCCCGACGGCGGTGGCCGCCGCCTCGGCGCCGAGCAGTCCGCCGCCGACCACCAACAGCCGTGCGCCCGGGCGCAGTTCCTCGCGCAGGGCGAGGGCGTCGGGCAGCGTGCGCAGCACGTGGGCGCCGGGCAGCGGTGTCTCGGCGCCGGGCAGCCGGCGCGGGCGGACGCCGGTGGCCACGACCAGGGCGTCGCAGCGCACCCGCCGGCCGTCGGCCAGGTGCAGCGTGCGGGCGCCGCGGTCCAGGCGTTCGGCCGCCACCCCCAGGCGCAGGTCGAGCCGCAGCTGCGCGAGGGCGGCGGGCTCGCGCAGGGTCACCTTCCCGGGCTCCCACTGGCCGTCGAGCAGCTGCTTGGACAGCGGCGGCCGGTCGTACGGGGGTTCGGGCTCGGCCCCGACGAGGGTGAGGCGGCCGTCGTAGCCGGCCCGGCGCAGCGCCTCGGCGGCGTGCAGTCCGGCGGCGCCGGCTCCGACGACGGCCACTTCGCGCGGTGCGGTCACACGTTCTCCAGGGTGATCGCCGCGGCCGGGCAGACCGCGGCGGCGTCCTGGACGGCCTGGTGGAGGTCGGCCGGGGGGCGGGCGTCGAGCAGGACGACGATGCCGTCCTCGTCGCGCTGGTCGAAGACGTCGGGGGCGGCGAGCACGCAGTGGCCGGCGCCGCAGCACTTCTCCTGGTCGATCCGGACGAGCATGGGTTTCCCTTCGGGGTGGGGGTCGGGGGTGAGGGGCGGCCGTGGTCGCGGGCCCGGACTACCAGGCGATGGGCAGTTCGTGGACGCCGTAGATGAGCATCTCGCCGCGGAAGCGGACGTCCTCGAAGGCGGTGGCCAGGCGCAGTTCGGGCAGGCGCCGCAGGAGGGTGTCGAGGGCGATCTGCAGTTCCAGCCGGGCCAGCGGCTGGCCCAGGCACTGGTGGACGCCGAAGCCGAAGGCGAGGTGGCGGCGGGCGTCGCGGGTGAGGTCGAGGGTGTCGCCGTCGGGGAACTCGGCGGTGTCCCGGTTGGCGGTGCTGATCATGCAGACGACGCCCTCGCCGGCCCGGATCCGCACCCCGCCGAGCTCGACGTCCTCGGTGGCGACCCTGGTCAGGCCGGAGTGGACGATGGTCAGGTAGCGCAGCAGTTCCTCGACCGCGCCGGGGACGGCCTCGGGGTGGCGGCGCAGGTGGTCGAGCTGGGCGGGGTGGCGCAGCAGGGCGAGGACGGACAGCGCGGTCATGTTGGCGGTGGTCTCGTGCCCGGCGACCAGCAGCAGCCGGCCCATCGCGCCGATCTCCTGGGTGTTCAGTTCGCCGCGCTCGACCAGGCGGCTGAGGATGCCGTCGTCGGGGTGGGTGCGCTTGGTGTCGGTGAGTTCCTCCAGGTAGTCGGTCAGCCGGGCCTGGGCGGTGATGACGTCCTCGACCGAGGAGTCGCGGCGCAGCAGGACGCGGCTGCACTCCTGGAAGAACTCGTGGTCCTGGTAGGGGACGCCGAGCAGCAGGCAGATGACCAGGGAGGGCAGCGGCAGGGCGAACTCGCGGACCAGGTCGGCCTCGGTGCGTCCCTCGGTCATCCGGTCGAGCAGTTCGTCGGCGATGCGCTGGACCTCGGGGCGCAGCGCCTCGACCTTCTTGATCATGAATTCGCCGGTGAGCATCCGGCGCAGGCGGGCGTGCTCGGGGTCGTCCATCCGGATGAAGACGGGCTGGCCGTTGTTCAGCTGGCGGGCGCCGGCGCTGACGAAGGGGAAGCCGGGGCGGGTGGAGTCGGAGCTGAACCGGGCGTCGGAGAGCACCGCCTTGATGTCCTCGTGGCGGGTGAGCAGCCAGCTGGGGGAACCGTCCCAGAGGGAGATGCGGCTGATCGGCTCGTCCTGGTGGGCCTGCTGGTAGGCCGGCGGCGGGGCGAAGGGGCAGGTGCCGCGGGCGGCGGGGTGGGTGAAGCGGGGGGTCTGTGCGGCGGTGGCCATGGGGGGCTCCCCTCTCGGAGCTGGCTGTGCCGGATGGGTCGGTCCGGTCCGGCCCGCGGTGCCGTGCGGGGCACGCGAGGGTGCGGCCGTGCGGGGGCACGCGGGTGCGGCGGGCGTGCGGGCCCGGAGCATTTACGTGCCAAAAGCAACTAACTCGCTGTCACGCTAACTCGCGGTCCGTGGCGGCGAAAGGGCCCATCCGGTGGGCGCGGAATCTGTCCGAAATCCGGTGACCGGTCTGCGCCGCAGCCGGGAGGCGCACCGGCCGCTAAAGTTCCCCCATGTCGGACGCCGCAGACGATCGGACCGCCACCGCGGACACCGCCACCGCAGACCTGGAGGCCGTACTGGCCTCGCTGGCCTACCTGCTGACCCGCTCCCAGGAACACGAACGCCGCACCGCCAAGGCGGGCATCACCGCCGCACGCTCGGACGTCTACCTGCTGCGCGCCCTCGCCGAGGCCGACGGGCCCAGCCGGGTGGGCGACCTGGCCGAGCGGCTGATGGTCAAGCCCTCCCACGTCACCCGGCAGATCGACCGCCTGGAGAACCAGCACCTGGTGGCCCGCACCCCCGACGCCCTGGACCGCCGGGCCCGCCGGGTCGCCCTCACGGCCGACGGGCGGGCCCTGCTGGAGCGGCTGAAACAGGCCAACATCACCGGCCTGACCGACGCCCTGGCCGGCGTCCCCGAACCGGACGTCGCCGCGACCGTCAGCGTGCTGTGCCACCTGATCGAGCGCTACGTCCAGCGCGTACGGGGCTCGCTGCTGTCGGAGGACGACACCCCTCCCCCGGCGGACCCGGGCGGCGCGACGGGTACGGGCGGCGCGACGGGCGCGCGCGGTGGGGTGGGCGCGGCCGACGGGACGGCCCGGGCCGCCGCGCGGCGTGCCGGGCGCGGGGCCGTCCGGTCCTGAGCGCCTACCCGGCCGCGGCGGCTTCGGCGGTGTTGGCGTGGTGGGCGGCCTGGCGGGTGACGGGGAGCCAGGTGGGGCGGAAGCGGAGGCGGTACTGGGCGCACCAGGCGTGGAGGAGGGCGGCGGGGCGGGGGTCCGGGGCGGGGGTGGCGCGGCGCAGCAGGGCGGCGGCGCGGACCGGGATGCGGTGGGCCCACAGGTCGATGCCGGCCAGGTGGGCGCGGGTGGGCGGGGGCGGTGCCGGCAGCGGCCCCTCGGGGGTGCGCGGGTCCCAGGCGTCGGCGAGTTGGCGCAGGGCGGTGAGCTGGGTACGGGCGGCGCGCAGCAGCGGGGTGTCGTGCGGGCCGTCGTGCGGGGGGAGGGCGCTCAGCAGGCCGGTGAGCTGCCGGCCGCGCTCGCGCAGCTGGTCGGCGGCGGCGCGCAGGTGGCGGTCGGCGTCCTCGGGCGGGACGGGGGCGGGGTCGCCGAGGTGGTCGCTGGTCCAGGCGGGCACCTCGACGACGACGGTGCGCCCGCCGTGGCGCCGGGGGGCGAACCAGGTGGCGGCCCGGGCGCCGCCCAGGGCCTCGGGCCGGTCGGTGAGCATGCCGGTGGTGTTCTCCTGGGTGTCGATGTGCTCGGGCTCCATCAGGAAGACGCCGGGGCTGACGGCGGGCAGCCGGTGGGTGTCGAAGGAGCCGGTCTCCACCGGGATGCCGAGGGCGGCGGCGGAGCGGACGAAGGGGGCGGCGAGGGCGGTCGGGTCGGCGGTGGCCTGGAGGAAGGTGCCGCCGACGTCCGCGGTGTGCAGGGAGAGCTGGAGGGCGGGGCGCAGTTCGTCGATCAGGTCGAGCAGGATCCGGCTCTCGGGAAGGCGGCCGCCGATCGCCGGGGCCCATTCGGGCTGCTCCTCGGCGGCGGGGCGGTAGTAGCCGGCGAAGTAGGCGGGCAGGGTGCGGGCGAGCAGGCCGCCGCGGGCCAGGTGCGCGCCGTCGGGGTCGAGGCAGAGCAGCAGGTGCCAGGTGGTGGCCGGGTGCCGGGCGGGGTGGGCCAGGGCCCGGTGGGCCAGTTCGACGAGGCCGGCGCGGCCGGAGAACTCGTCGGCGTGGGCGCCGGAGACGACCAGGACGTCGTCGGCGGGGCGGTCGGTGGCGATGCCCCGGCCGTCGGGGCCGATCGAGAGGAGGTGGAGGGGGCGGCCGGCGCGGGAGGTGCCGAGGGTGCGCAGCCGGCAGCGTCCGGGGTGGCGGGCGGCCAGGTGGCGGGCGGTGTCGGTGAGTTCGTCGAGTGTGGGGTAGCGGTCGTGGAGCAGGATCGCCCTGCCCGCGGCGGTCGAGGTGTCGGTCAGCATCGGTCCCCTCCCCTGGTGTCCGGAGGTGGTATTGGATCCGATCGGGTCCGGGTCCGTCCAGGGCGCCGCGCGGGCCGGTGCGGGGTGGTTCGGGTGCGGGGAACCGTACGTCATCGCAAGGTCGCCTACTGTCATATGCTTGCCATATTTGCTGGTCAGGGTGGGAGCACGGGTGGAATTCCGGTTGTTGGGCTCGGTGGCCGTGGTGGCCGCGGACGGTCGGGAACTCGCCCTCGGCCCGCCCAAGCGCCGCAGCCTGCTGGCCGCGCTGGCGCTGAACCCCGGCGCGCCCGTCGGCATCGACCGGCTGACCGAGGCCCTCTGGGAGGAGGAGCCGCCCCGGCACGCCCGCACCGTCATCCACAACCACGTCTCCGGGCTGCGCGCGGTCCTCGCCGAGCACCGGGCCCCCGACGCCGGGGTCGAGCTGGCCACCGACGGCAGCGGCGGCAGCGGCGGCTACCTGCTGCGGGTGCCCGAGGCGGCGGTGGACGTCCGGCGCTTCGAACGGCTGGTCCGGGACGCCCACGGCGCCCGGGAGGCCGGCGCGGCGGTGGCGGCCCTGCGGGAGGCGCTCGCGCTGTGGCGCGGACCCGCGCTCGCCGGCACCGAACCCAGCCTGCCGCTGCAGTGCGCCGCCCGGGCGCTGGAGGAGCTGCGGCTGTCCGCCGTGGAGGAACTGGCCCGCGCCCACGGCCGGCTCGGCGACCACGGCGCGGCCGCGGGTGTGCTGGCCCCCGAGGCCGCGCTCAACCCGCTGCGGGAGTCGCTGGTCGCCGCGCTGGTGGTGGCGCTCGGACGGGCCGGGCGGCGCCCGGAGGCGCTGGAGTGGTTCCACCGCACCCGCCGGACCCTGGCCGAGCAGCTGGGCATCGACCCCGGGGCGGAACTCACCGAGGCCCACGAGCTGCTGCTGCTCGGCGACGTGGCGCCGGGGCCCGCGACGGCGTCCGGGCCCGCGACCGCGCCGGGGCCTGCCGTGGCACCCGCCCCCGTCCCCGCCCCCGTCCCCGTCTCCGTCCCCGTCTCCGTGCTGACGTCCGGGCCCGCGCCCGCCCCCGTGGTGGCGGAGCCCGTCCCCGCGCCGTGGCCCTTCCCCCGGCGGCCCCGGGGCTTCTCCGGGCGCGAGGACGAGCTGGCCGCGCTCGACCGGGCCGCCCGCGCCCCCGGCGCCATCGCCGTCGTCACCGGCGGGGCCGGGGTCGGCAAGACCGCCCTCGCCGTGCACTGGGCGCACCGGCGGCAGGCCGACTTCCCCGACGGGCGGCTGTTCGTCGACCTGTGCGGGCACAGTCCGCTGCCCGAACGGGCCACCGGCGCGGTGCTGCGCGAACTGCTGCTCGCCCTCGGCCTGCCCGCGGAGCAGATGCCCTCCTCCCCCGAGGCGCTGGCCGCCCGCTACCGGGAGCTGACCGCCGGGCGCCGGATGCTGCTCGTGCTCGACAACGCCCGCCGCTCCGAGCAGGTCCGCCCGCTGCTGCCCGACGGTGACGGCTGCGTCACCCTGGTGACCAGCCGCGACCGGCTCGGCGGACTGGTCGCCTCGGACGCCGCCCGGCCGCTGCCGCTGGCCGAACTGTCCGCCCCGCAGTCCGTCAGCCTGCTCGCCACCACCCTGGGCCCCGACCTCGGCCCCGACCTGGTCGGCGCCGAACCCGAGGCCGCCGCCCGGCTGGCCCGGCTGTGCGACGGGCTGCCGCTCGCCCTGCGCCTGGCCGCCGCCCGTCTCGCCACCAGCCCGCACCGGGGACTCGCCGCGCTCGCCGACGAACTCGCCGACGAACAGGGCCGGTTGGGGCTGCTGGAGGTGGAGGACACCAGTGTCGCCGCCGCCCTGGCCCTGACCGTCCAGCACCTGTCCGCCGCCGCCCGCCGGCTGTTCCGCCGCCTGGGCACCCACACCGGCACCACCCTCGACAGCCGCACCGCCGCCGCCCTCGCCGGCTGCGGACTGCCCGACGCGGCGGGCGCGTTGGGGCAGCTGGCCACCGCCCACCTGGTCGTCGAGATCGACCGGGACGCCTACACCCTGCACGACCTGGTGCGCCTCTACGCCCGCAGCCTGCGCACCCCGCCCGAGGAGGACGACTCCGACACCCTGCCCCGGCTCCTGGACCACCTGCTGAACACCCTGCTCGCCGCGAGCGCCGCCGCCGAGCCCGGCAGCGAACCGTGCTGCGAACTGCCCGCCGGGGCCCGGCGGCCCGTCGAGGTCCGCCCCTTCCCCGACCGGGCGAGCGCCCTGGCCTGGTACGCCACCGAACGCGACACCCTGCGCGGCGCCGCGCTGGCCGCCGTCGGCGCCGGACTGCACGACCGGGCCTGGCGGCTGGTCCTGCTGCAGTGGCCGCTGATCGTGTGGCAGGTCCGGGACGGCTGGGTGCCGCTGCTCGAACACGGCCTCGCCGCCGCCGAGGCCGACCTCGACCCCGGTGCCCAGTCCCGGGCCCGGGCCCTGCTCGGCTGGGTGCTGCTGGAGGAGGGCCGGCCCCAGGAGGCGCTGGTCCACCTCGAACGGGCCCCCGGCCTGGCCGCCCTGGCCGGCGACCGCAGCGCCCAGGCCGTCGCCCTGGTCAACCTCGCCGCCGCGCTCACCCGCTACGGCGGGCCCGGGTCCGGGAACGTCCCCGCCCGGGTGCGGGACCTGCTGGGCCGCGCCCTCGCCCTGGCCGAACAGGCCGGCCGCGCCGACCTCGTCGCCCTCGCCCGCCAGCACCTCGCCGACACCTGCCTGGCCGGCGGCGACCCCGAGGCGGCCGCCCACCACGCCGCCCGCGGCCTCGCCCTCGCCGAACCGCCCTTCCCGGCCGCCCGCCGGGTCGTCCTGCAGACCCTGTACGGCCGTGCCCTGGCCGCCACCGGCCGCCGCGAGGAGGCCGCCCGCCACCTCGACGCCGCCCTGCGCGCGGCCCGCGCCCACCAGTACGGCGAGGGCGAGGCCGCGGCGCGGGCCGCCCTGCGGGCCCTGTCCGGCGGCGCGGGCGCGGGCCGCGGACACCGCCCGGGGCCCGACCGGCGCTGCTGACGGCGGCGCAGCGGCCCGCGCCCGCCCTTCCCTTCACCGCGCGGCGCCGGCAGAGTGCCGCCGTGGACTGCGACCGCTACCCCGACGTGGCCGCCGCGGGCGGCCTGGTCGCCGGCCGGCCGGAGGCCCCGGCCGGGCGTCAGCGGTAGATGCGGGCGGCCCGCTCGGGGGCGGCCAGCACGTTGGCGGCGAACAGGCCGAGGTCGAAGTGCTCGGCCTCGACGAACGGGGTCAGGTCGTCCGCCAGGCCGTACCACTGCGGCGGCACCGGATAGCGCAGCTCGACGACCCGGCCGACGGTCAGCACGCACTCCGGCTCGGCGATCCGGTGCCGCAGCGCGGTGGCGGCGTCGAGGCGCACGTCCCGCTCCCCCACCCGGATCCGCAGCCCGTCCCCGGCCCGGTAGAACACCACCCCGGTGCCGCCGAGTCGACCGTGGTGGCCGTGCGTCGGCTGCCCGGGGTCGGCCGTGCGCCCGGGACCGAGCCGTCCGGTCGCCGGGTCGAAGTCCGCGACCCGGCCGTGGACATCGAAGTCGGCGATCAGCACGGTGGACCATCTCCTGTACGGGGCCGGTGCCCGAACGGCGGCCTGGGGGCGGGGCCTCCGGATGCCCCGCCCCCAGGTTCCTACGAGCTGTTGCTACGAGCTGTTGCTACGAGCTGTTCCTACCGGCTGTTTCCACCAGCCGTTCCTACCGACCGGCTCAGCAGTTGGGGTAGATGTTCTTGGAGCTCCACCAGTCCAGCGCACCCCAGGTCTGCGGGCCCACGTCGCCGTCGACCTGGAGGTAGCCCATACAGGCCTGGAAGGTGCGGACCCGGTCCAGGGTGGCGTTGCCGAAGACCCCGTCGACGGTGATCTTGCCGTGGGTGTCGGGGTTGAGCGAGTAGTTGAGCTCGCACTGGAGCTCCTTGACGGCGTCGCCGGTGGCGCCGTACTTGAGCAGCGGCTCGGCGGTGCTCCAGTCGCCGCAGCGCGTGCCCGCCGCGTCGGCGGTGCCGGCGGTGGCGACGGTTCCGGCGAGCAGCAGGCCGGTGGCGGCCAGCCCGATGATGATCTTGCGCATGGGTTCCCTCCCGTTGGCGCGCGCCGCCGTTCTCGCGGCGCGGCGTGTGCCCCGACCCTAGCCAGGGCGGATGCCCCGGCGGGGTATCCAATTGACCGCCGCATCCGTGGGCCACTTGGGCCGGACGGGGGGTCAGGACGGGAGCTCTGCACGGCAGTCGGGGCGGCGGGTCAGGGCCGGTAGTCGGCCAGGGTGTGGCGCGGGTGCCGGCCCTGGGCGCGGGCGCGGGTGAGGTCGAGGACGACGCCGCGGGCGAGCAGGTCGACGGTGTAGGGCGTGAGGCCGGGCAGCAGGGTGGTGCGGGCGGCGAGGCGGGCCGGCGGCGCGGGGAGGTGGACGATGCGGGCGGGCAGGTGGTGGGCGGTCAGGACGTGGCGCAGGGCGGCGTCGCGGCGGTAGGGGGCGGGGTCGGCGATGTTGTAGGCGCCGGGGGGCCAGGGCGGGGTGCCGGTGAGGCCGAGGGCGGCCAGGCAGGCGTCGGTGAGGCTGGCGACGCGGTGAGGCTGAGTGCGGTGTCGGGGACGGCGTACTGGTGGGCTTCGTCCCGGTGGCCGGGCGGGAGGTCGGCGACGGCGGCGGCGCAGTGGACGACGAGGTCGGCGCCACTGAGGTCGGGGTCGGCCGCGGTGGCGTCCCAGGGCAGGTGGCGGCCCACCGGGCCGGGGCGGCGGCCGGGGCAGGTGACGTCCAGGCCCGACCGGGCGGCGGCGCGGGCGAGGTGGGCGCCGCAGAAGCCGGTGGCGCCGGTGATGGCGAGGCGCATGGTCAGCGGGTTCCTCGGCGCAGGGTGAGTTCGGCATAGCCGGGCAGGGCGGCGTGGCGGTCGGCGCGGGAGCGCACGACGCGGGGGTGGTGGGGGGCCAACGCGAGGAGGGTGTCGGCGAGATGGGCGCGGGCGAGGTGGGCGCGGGCGAGGTGGGCGCCGAGCCCACCTGAGTACGGGTACTCAGGTGGGCCCGGGCGGATACCCGTTCGGGGAGTGCGGGCTACCCGGACGGGGGCGGGGGGACGGCCTCAGGGGGTGAGGACCCACTTCTGGTTGGCGAGGCCGTTGCAGTCCCAGATGCCCAGCTGGGCGCGGTTGGAGGTGTCGAAGCCGAGTTCGTCCAGGCACTTGCCGGTGAGCACGTTCTTCAACGAGCCGTCGGGCTGCGGGAGCCACTGCTCGCCCGCGGTGCCCACGCAGTCGTAGATCTCGACCTTGGTGCCGTTGGGGCTGTCGGCGCTGCCCCAGACCACGTTCAGGCACATGCCCAGGCCGCGCACGGTGTTGTCGACGCCCAGGGTCCACCACTGGGCGCCGGTGCCGTTGCAGTCGTAGATCTGCACGGGGGTGGCGACGGTGGTCCGGCCGCCGGCGATGTCCACGCACTTGCCGCCGTAGCCGACCAGGCGGCCCTGCTTGCCCTGCATGCCGAGGACGACCGGGCGGATGGTGGTGGTGGCGTAGTGGCCGGGGTTGCAGTAGGCGACGGAGCTGCCGTTGCCGGTGACGATGCTGCCGTTGACCCAGTAGTTCACCGGCGTGGTGCCGACGGCGTAGAAGCAGACGGCCTGGATCTGCCAGATGGTGCCGTTGGGCACGTTGGTGCAGTAGGCGGAGGCGACCGGGCCGCTGTGGGTGGTGGAGCACTGGCCCGGGGAGTCGGCGTGGGCGGCGGTGGCGGGCAGGACGGCGACGCCCACCAGGGCGAGCAGGCTGGTGAACAGGGCGGCGAGGGTTCGTCGCAGGCGCATGTGAGGGTCCCTTCCGAGCAGACGGGGCCCAACCGGTTGTGTGGATCCTGTGGTTGGTGTCGCCCAGCGTGGGCGACCGGATGAGGACGCGTCAACTGTTGTGGATGGCTTGTCCAAAAACCATTCATGTCAGTTCGCATCGGACGGTGCGGGCGGCGCCCGCCGCGGAGGACGCCGTGGCGGCTGCCGCGGCGGCGAGGGCGGACGGCGGGTTGTCGGGGCCACCGGGCAGACTGGGGGTGGATCACCCGAACGAACCGAGGACGACACCATGGCCGACCGGCCCCTGACGTTGATGGCAGTGCACGCCCACCCCGACGACGAGGCCACCGGCACCGGCGGCGTCCTCGCCCGCTACGCCGCCGAGGGCATCCGCACCGTCCTGGTCACCTGCACCGACGGTGCCTGCGGCGACGGCCCCGACGGCGTCAAGCCCGGCGAGGACGGGCACGACCCGGCGGCGGTCGCGGCCCTGCGCCGCGCCGAACTGGAGGCCAGCTGCCGGGTCCTGGGCGTCGACCACCTCGAACTGCTCGAGTACGGCGACTCCGGGATGATGGGCTGGGCCGCCAACGACGCGCCCGGCTCGTTCTGGGGCACCCCGGTCGCCGAGGGCGCCGCCCGGTTGGCCGAACTGCTGCACCGCTACCGGCCGGACGTCGTCGTCACCTACGACGAGAACGGCTTCTACGGCCACCCCGACCACATCCAGGCCCACCGCATCACCATGGCCGCCCTGGAACTGGCCCCCGACGTGGCCGCCAAGGTGTACTGGACGACGGCGCCGCACTCGGCGATGAAGCGCTTCTTCGCGGCGATGCAGGAGTTCGGCACCGACTGGGACGAGCAGGCCGGGGAGGCCGCGGAGGGCTCCGAGCAGGCCGGGGAGGCCGCGGAGGGCTCCGAGCCGGCCGGGCCCCCCGAGCTGCCCCCGATCGGGCTGCCCGACGAGGAGGTCACCACCTGGGTGGACACCCACGCCTGGGGCGGCCAGAAGTACGACGCGCTGGCCGCGCACGCCAGCCAGGGCGAGAACATCTTCTTCCTGCGGATGGGCAAGGAGCGCTTCACCGAGCTGATGGGCACCGAGACCTTCGTCCGGGTCCGCGACACCACCGGCGCCGCCCTGCCGGAGCAGGACCTCTTCGCCGGCCTGCGCTGACCCAGCGCCCGCCCCGGTCCGCGAGGGGTGCGGGCCGGGGCGGGCGGTGCGGTGCCGGGTGGTGTCAGGCGGGGACGATGGCGAAGGCGCCGTTGCTGAGCGGGGTCTCGGTGTACTGGCCGCTGTTGACGGCCTGCGGCGAGTAGCTGTCGAAGACCTGGCCGTTAACGGTGACGCCGGAGAAGTCCAGGCGGTCGAAGGACGGGTAGCTCTGGCTCGGGGACTCGATGACGGCCTCGGCGCTGACGTTCTGCCCGTCGAGCTGCTGGTCGGTGGTCTCGGTCCAGCCCTTGGTGGTGTCGGTGATCTGCAGCGTGTAGGTGGAGCCGCCGCTGTTGACCACGGAGGCGGTGAAGCTGTCGCCGGCGTCCACCGGGTCGTTGAAGTACTGCGGCGGGGCCGGGTACATCTCGTACCAGGCGGAGTAGGCCGGGGAGCCGCTGGAGCAGTCGACCTGGACGCCGGTCTGCTCGACGGTCTGGGAGCCGTAGCCGTCGATGCCGACCCAGGGGGCGAACAGGTCGTTGGAGGTGTTGCACTGGACGGTGGGCATCGTCCAGGAGCCGGAGACGCTCTGGAAGCCGTTGCCCTGGGCGACGTAGCCGCCCCAGACGCCGCCGTCGTAGCGGGCGCCGTGGCCGTAGCGGTGGGCGTGGGCGCCGTGGGCGGCGGTGTGGGTGGGGGCGGCGCTGGCGGCGGGGGCGGCGACCGCCGCGACCGGCAGGGCCAGCGCGGCGGCGAGCACGAGGCGGCCGGTGCGGGAAAGGGCCATGGGGGGCTCCTCGACTGGGCGTTGTGGGGGTGGCGCCCAGCTTGGTGGCGCCCCGGCCGGGCCGGGAAGGGAGCCGTGGGGGCCGGAACCCGACATGGCGGGAACATGCCGAACGGTCAATCCCTTGATTTCGGCCACCGGGTGGCGCACAGTCGCTCTGTTCCACTGGCTGTCATGAACGCGAGGAGAGGGTCGTGCCGGGGACGGGCATGCTCGCCGGACTCGGGCTCGGCGCGCTGGAGGAGCAGCTCTACCTGCGGCTGCTGGGCCTGCCGGCGGCCGAACCGCAGTGGCTGGCCGCCCAGTTGAACCTGCGGGCCCCGATCGTGGTGGCGGCGCTGGCCGTGCTGGCCGAGCTGGGGCTGGTGGAGGCCTGCGCGGCGGGGGCGTGGACGGCGGTGCCGCCGGACGTGGCGCTGGAGGAGCTGCTGTTGCGGCGCGAGGTGGAGCTGCGGCGGGCCCGGGGCCGGATCGGCGAGCTGATGCGCGCCTACCGGCAGGGCCGCCCGGACGGCGAGGCGGCCGGGCCGGTGGAGGTGATCAGCGGGCGCCGCTCGATCGCCGAGCTGTGGCGCACCCTGCAGCTGGGGGTGCGCGAGCGGCTGCGGGTGCTGGACCGCCCGCCGTACGTGCGGCGCTCCGATCCGCGCACCGAACTGGCGCTGCTGGGGCGCGGGGTGACGACCCGGGTGGTGTACCACAGCCGGGTGCTGCGCGACCCGGAGCGCCTGGCGGAGATCCGTACCTTCACGGCGGCCGGGGAGCAGGCCCGGGTGCACACCGAGGTGCCGTTGAAGCTGGCCCTGCTGGACGACCGGTGGGCGCTGCTGCCGGTCAGCGCGGGCACCGAGCTGGAGAGCGTGCTGCTGATCCGGCCCTCGACCCTGCTGGACGCGCTGGCCGGGCTGTTCGAGCTGTACTGGGCGCACGCGATGCGGCTGCCGGAGCCGTCCGAGGAGCCGCCGGAGGACCGGCACCGGCGGCTGCTGGCCCTGCTGGCGGCGGGGCTCACCGACGAGTCGATCGCCCGGCAGCTGGGGGTGTCGACGCGGACGGTGCAGCGCTGGGTGCGGGAGCTGATGGACCGCTTCGGGGCCCGGACCCGGTTCCAGGCGGGCATCCAGGCGGCCCGGGCGGAGCTGCTGTGAACCCCCGTCAGGCGGGCGGGGCGGCGAGCAGGTCGTCGAGTTCGGCGGCGTAGAGCAGGGCGGGGTCGATACCCATCCCGGTGAAGTGGCCGGCCAGTTCCAGGGACAGCACGCCGTGCAGGCGGGTCCACACACTCAGGAAGCGGTGCAGCGCCTCGGGCGGGGCGGGGTGGCCGAGGGCCCAGTCGCGGTGGTCCGCGAGGTGGGTGGCGAGCGCGGTGGGCGGGGCGGCCCGGTCGGCGGGGGCGGGCGGCCGCGCGGCGAGGTGGGCGGCGCAGGCGTCCAGCAGGACCGTCATGATCTCGCCGGAGATCGCGGTGGTGGACTCGGGGGCGTGGTAGCCGGGCACGGGGGTGCCGTAGATCAGGAAGTAGCGCTGGGGGTCGGCCAGCGCCCACAGCCGCAGGGCGTGGGCCAGCGCGCGCAGGTCGGCGCCGCCCTCGGCGCCCACCCGCAGGGTGTCGGCGAGGCTGCGGTAGGCGTCGCGGACGAGTTCGGTGATCAGCTCGTCGCGGCCGGCGAAGTAGCGGTAGAGCGCGGGCCCGCTCAGGCCCATCCGCTTGGCGATGGCGTTGAGGGAGAGCGCGGAGGCCCCGGCCGTGGCGATCTGCTCCCGGGCGTGCCGCTTGACCTCCTCGCGCACCTGAGCGCGGTAGCGCTCCCTCGGGGTCGCGCCGTCCGCCTCCGCCCGCGCCATGCTCCGCCGCCTTCCGTGCCGCCTCGGCTACATCCTCAAGTTTTGGTTAGAGGCTATCACCGAAGCTGTTGACCCCGACCGGGCCAAGGAGTTACAACTTCTAACGAACAAAGGAACATCTAACGGATCCACCAGGCCAAACCTCCGCCGACCCAAGGGGACCGCCATGTCCGGCATCCGCACCGCCCTCGCCGCCGCCACCGTGCTCGCCACCGCCCTCGCCGCCACCGCGCTCGGCACCGCCGCCGCGCCCGCCCGGGCCGCCGGCACCGCCCAGGCCGCCACCGCCCACTCCGGCACCCGCTCGCCCGCGCCGCTCACCTGCCGGGGCCAGGGCGTCGACCCCGAGGCCCGGGTCCGCTACCGCACCGAGGCCCTGATCCACGCCTCGCTGTCCACCGTCTGGCGGCTGCAGACCGACGTCGCCCGCTGGCCGTCCTGGCAGCACGCCGTGTCGGGCGCCGAGCGCCTGGACCGGGGCCCGCTGCGGGCCGGCTCGGCGTTCCACTGGACCACCCCGCTGCCGCCCAACCCCGCCACCACCGCCCCCGCCCTGGACATCACCTCCACCGTCCGGCAGCTGCGCCCCGGCGCCTGCATCCGCTGGACCGGCCCCGCCGGCGCCGAGGGCCTGCACATCGACGGCGTGCACGTGTGGACCTTCACCCCGGTGCGCGGCGGCGTCCTGGTGCGCACCGAGGAGACCCACACCGGGCCGCAGGTCGACGCGGACGTCCCGGCCGCCACCGCGATCCTGCGCCAGGGCCTGGACGCCTGGATCGGCGACCTCACGGCCGCCGCGCAGGCCCGGGACTGACGCCCCGTCGCCCGCCCCCTCCCCCGGCCCCTCCCCCGGCCCCGGCCCCGTGCGCGAGTGCGCAGGTCAGGCGCGGGGCCGGTGGCGCGCGGGAGGCCGGACGACCACGAGAATGGTGCGGACAGTCCCCCGCAAGTTCAGAGAAGGAACCCCCACATGGATCTCGGCGTGCGCTGGAAGCTGCACGGTGACGGGCGCACGCCCGCACCGGGAGCGGTCGTCCGCCCCGACGAACGGCTCTCCTGGCCCCGCACGGCAGGGCTCGGCGCCCAGCACGTGGTCGCCATGTTCGGGGCGAGCTTCGTCGCCCCGGTGCTGATGGGGCTCGACCCCAACCTGGCGATCATGATGTCCGGCGTCTCGACCGTGATCTTCCTGCTGGCCACCCGCGGCCGGGTGCCCAGCTACCTCGGCTGCTCGCTGTCCTTCGTCGGGGTCGCCGCGGTGATCCGGGCGCAGGGCGGCACCAGCGCGACGGTGACCGGCGCGGTGCTCGTGGTGGGCGTGGTGCTGTTCCTGGTGGGACTTGCGGTGCAGTACTTCGGGGCGCGGATCATCCACGCGACGATGCCGCCGATCGTCACCGGCGCCGTCGTCATGCTGATCGGCTTCAACCTCGCCCCGGTCACCGCCTCCACCTACTGGCCGCAGGACCAGTGGACGGCGCTGCTGGTGATGCTGTTCACGGGCCTGGCGGTGGTGTGCCTGCGCGGCTTCTGGTCGCGGGTGGCGATCTTCCTCGGACTGGTCTTCGGGTACGGGATCTCCTGGGTCTTCGACCGGGTCTTCGGCAGGATCCACTCGGTGGGCCCGGGCGGGCAGCCGACCGACCACTGGCGCCTGGACCTCTCCGGCGTCGGCAAGGCGGACTGGATCGGCCTGCCCACCTTCCACGGCCCCTCCTTCCAGTGGTCCGCCGTGCTGGTCGCGCTGCCCGTGGTGATCGCGCTGGTCGCCGAGAACGCCGGACACGTCAAGGCGGTCGGCGAGATGACGGGCGAGAACCTGGACGACAAGCTGGGCACCGCGATCTCCGCGGACGGCGTCGGCTCGGTGCTCTCCACCGCGCTCGGCGGCCCGCCCAACACCACCTACTCCGAGAACATCGGCGTCATGGCCGCCACCCGGGTCTACTCGACCGCCGCCTACTGGGCCGCGGCCGGCTTCGCCCTGCTGTTCGGCGTCTGCCCGAAGTTCGGCGCGGTCGTGGCCGCGATCCCCGGCGGGGTGCTCGGCGGCATCACCGTCATCCTGTACGGCATGATCGGGCTGCTCGGCGCCCAGATCTGGATCAAGTCCGGGGTCGACCTGCGCAACCCGCTGAACCTGGTGCCGGCCGCGGCGGGCATCATCATCGGCATCGGCAACGTGACCCTCAAGTTCAGCGACACGTTCAGCCTCAGCGGCATCGCGCTGGGCACCCTGGTCGTCATCACCGGCTACCACGCGCTGCGGGCGCTGGCCCCCGCGCACCTCAAGACCCAGGAGCCGCTGCTAGACGAGGGCACCTCCTCGTACGACGCGCCGTCGCCCGGGGACTCCGGAAGCACCGGGAGCACCGGCGGCACCGGCGGCACCGGGGGCTCCGGGAGCGGGGGGCGGCGGCGCGAGCCGTAGGCAGAATTGGCCGGGACATGACCTGACGGTACTTCCGCCGGTCGTTCCGCCTGGTCAGCAGGGCCGTCGGGTGGTCGAATCGCACGCAGCGATCCGACCACCCGATTCCACCCACTGGGAGTGGCATGTCCGTTCTGCCCCACCGCCGCCGGCTCACCGTCGGGGCCCTGGCCCTCGCCGTGTTCGCGATCTCCTGCGGCTCGGCCACCGCCGGCACCACCGCCGCCGCGGGCAAGGTCCTGTGGACCCCGAGCACCAAGACCGGCCCGTCCTCCTTCCCCGGCGTGCAGTGCGCCGCCCCGAGCACCTTCGGCGTCGCCAAGGACCCCGCCAAGGGCGAGGTGTGGCGGGCCTTCCAGGCCGCGAACCAGGAGCGCTGCGAGACGGTCGGCCCGGACCTCAAGGCGGGCGACACCTTCTACCTGGGCTGGTCGTCCAAGGTGGACATCAAGGACGACCAGAGCCGGTACGTGTTCCAGCTCAAGTGCTCGCCCAGTGAGGGCACCGCCAACCACCCGATCGAGATCGACATCACCAACAGCCGGGTGCGGCTCCAGGAGTGGGACACCGAGCACGTGGCGCACCCGCTCTGGACGGCGCCGGTGAAGAACGGCGAGTGGCACGCGTACGCGCTCAAGATCCACCTGGGCCGCACCGACGGGACGATCGACTTCTGGTTCGACGGCAAGAAGCAGACGTTCAGCACCGGTTCGGGCACCTTCAAGGGCACCACCTGGGACGGCGACCGCAACTACCTCAAGTGGGGCTCCTACCACCAGAACCCGGGGGCGGCGACGAACACCTTCACCAGCCCGGTGATGGCCACCACCCTGGACCTGGCCACGGCCGGCTCGTAGCAGCACCCACGGGCCCGGACCGCAACGGATGCGGTCCGGGCCCGTGCCGTCAGCGGATCCGGGCGACGCGGGCCGCCGCCACGGCCACCACCAGGCCCAGGCCGACGCAGGCCGCGCAGACGAGGAACATCGTCCGGTACCCGGTGGCCTCGGCGACCAGTCCGAGCGAGCCGCTGCCGGCGGCGAGGCCCACGGTGAAGCAGGCCCCGAAGGTCGACAGCGCGGTGGCGCGCTGGCGTTCGCCGACCGAGCGCACCACGAACAGCCCCAGCACCGGGTAGATCTGCCACATGCCGACCCCGGTGAGCACACCGCCGATCACACCCGCGCCGAGGCCGTCCGACAGCCCGATGAGCGCGACCCCCAGGGCCTCGACGAGGAACAGGGCGGCCAGCGCCACCGGTCGCGTGGCCTCCCAGCGGATCCAGGTGCTCGCCACCCGCAGCAGCACCACGGTCAGGGAGTACGCGGTGACCACGGCCGCTCCCCCGGCGATCCCGAGGGCGTCGAACTTGGCGACCGCGAAGCCGGAGACGGCCGCGAAGCCGAACGCGGTGAAGACCAGCGCGATGCTGGGCAGCACGGTGCCCAGCAGGGCCCGGCCCCGCTCGATGCCGGTGCGCTCCGCCGCCTTCGGGGGCAGGCGCACCTCGGGGACGGACAGGGCGATGGGGATGACGGGCAGGGCGAGCAGCCCGGCGATCACGAACGTGGTCGTGGTGCCCACCAGGTGCTCGACCAGGGTGCCCAGCGGGGCGCCCACGCCGATGGCCACGTAGATGACGGTGCCGCTGAGGCCCAGCGCCCAGCTCTGCCGGTCCTTGGCGACCAGTTGGACCGGCCAGACCCCGGTCGCGGCCAGCATCACGCCCATGCCGATGCCCACCAGCATGCGCAGGCCGACGAGTTGGGCGACCGACCCGGCGAGCGGGTAGCAGACGGTGGCGAGCGTGGTCAGGATCGCCCCGCCGATGGTCAGGGCCCGGGCGCCGAGGCGGTTCATCAGCGCGCCCGACACCGGGCGGGACAGCAGCGCGGTCAGCGCGTAACCGCCGACGACGGCGCCGACCTCGGCGGGGCCGCCGTGCAACGGGCCCGTGACGAGGCCGGGCAGGATCGGGATGGTCAGGGCGAACGGCATGTAGCCGATGCCGCTGCCGAGCGAGATCAGCAGGGCGTGCCGGACGGCTCGCTTGTCGGTGGTCTCGGCAGCAGGCTGTTCCAGCTGTTCGGTCTGTACACGCACGGGTTCACTCCCCCAAGTCACGGCCCCCCTCACCGCTGCGGTGACGGCCCGGGCCGCAGCGCGTGCGGCCCGGGCCTACTGTTATCAGACGCCGCCCGCCTTCGACCGATCGGATGGTTCTCGCACCCCGCGCCGTCA
This sequence comes from Kitasatospora sp. NPDC040550, assembly GCF_055594965.1. Taxonomy (NCBI): domain Bacteria; kingdom Bacillati; phylum Actinomycetota; class Actinomycetes; order Kitasatosporales; family Streptomycetaceae; genus Kitasatospora; species Kitasatospora sp. NPDC040550. Next base: position 25,648 of record NZ_JBVIWC010000028.1, read on the forward strand.
GCACACCGCCCGGGATCCCGGCGCCCGGAGTCCGCATACCTACCATGTGCGCCTTGAGCGCCCCGCGAAACGGGGCTTCCGACTCAAGGAACGGCTGAGCGAATGAGAGCAAGGATCCGCGGTCGGCTTCGGCCCTGGGCCGTCGTCGGCGTCGCACTCGCGGTCGTGGCCGGTACGGCCGCCGCCGCGCCCGGGGAGAACCCGCAGGACGACCTCAGTCCCGACATCACGGCGATCATGAACAAGCCCGCCTACCAGCACGCCCAGTGGGGGCTGCTGGAGATCGACCCCGAGGACGGGCGGGTCGTCCACTCCCGGTACCCCGACCAGTTCTTCATGCCGGGTTCGACCGTCAAGCTGATCACCGTCTCCGGCGCCTGGCACGCCCTGGGCCCCGACCACCGCTTCACCACGCCGGTGCACGCCGTCGGCCGCCTCGACGGGTCGACCCTCACCGGGAACCTGGCGCTCGTCGCCCAGGGCGACCTCACCATGGGCGGCCGCACCAAGCCGGACGGGTCGGTCGACTTCACCCCCATCGACCACACCTACGCCGACGACGTCCCGGGCGCCACCCTCACCCCGGAGGACCCGCTCGCCGGCCTGGACCAGATCGCCCGTCAGGTCCGCGACTCGGGCATCACCACCGTCGACGGCGACGTCGTCATCGACCCGCGGCTGTTCACGCCCCCGGCGCTCAACCCCCAGCCGACCCCCCTCATCATCAACGACAACGTCATCGACCTGCTGACCACGCCCTCCTCCCCCGGGCAGCCCGCCCAGCTGAGCTGGCGCCCGCAGGTCGCGCCCTACCAGGTCACCTCCACCGTCCGCACCGTCGACGCGGGCGGCACCACCGACATCCAGGTCGGCGCCTCCCCCGACGGCACGAACATCACCCTCTCCGGCACCATCGCCGCCGACGCCCCGCCCACCTTGAAGATCTCCCAGGTCCAGGACCCCAACGCGTTCGGGCGCACCGCCCTGATCGAGGCCCTGGCCCGCGCCGGGGTCACCGTCACCGCCCCGCCCACCGGGCCCAACCCGCAGGCCGCGCTGCCCGCCTCGTACAGCGGCGACCCCCAGGTGGCCGCCTTCGTCTCCCCGCCGTACCGCGAGTACGCCAAGCTGATCCTGAACGTCAGCCACAACCTCGGCGCCAACCTGGCCCTGTGCAACATGGCCGTCGGCCGCGGCAGCACCAACTGCTTCGACGGCTTCCCCGTCATCCACGACTTCCTCACCACGACGGCGAAGGTCGACCCGACCCAGTTCCAGATGGCCGACGGCCGCGGCGACGTCCCCGTCGACCGGGTCACGCCCACCGGGCTCAACCAGCTGCTCGCGTACTGGCTGCACACCCCCGACGCGGACGCCTTCCGCACCTCGCTGCCGATCCTCGGCGTGTCCGGCACCGGCGCGCTCTACTGCACCACCGATGCCTGCCCGGCCAAGGGCAAGGTCTTCGCCAAGCCCGGCACCATCATCGGCTTCGACTGGCTCAACCAGCAGTTCGCCATCAACGCCCAGACCTACGCGGGCTACCTCCAGGCGGACGACGGCCACCTCTACACCTTCTTCGTCGGCGTCAACGGCGCGGCCGTCCCGAACATCCAGGGCTTCTTCGACGTCAACGACGACGTCGACCAGATCGCCGTCCTCCTCCAGCAGGAGGCCTGCAAGCAGGACCGCCAGCACCCGCACCGCCCGCCCGCCTCCTGAACCCCCCTCCCCCGCCCCGCCGGGATCGTCAACCGCCACCCGACATCCTGGGATGCTCGGGATCATGGCACCGGTCCCGGTGGGCCGATGGCCGGTGCCCGCCCCGGTTCAGGCACGGCGGCCTTGGCCCTCGAAAGCCGGCAACCCGGTGTTCGAAAGTACGTGCGCTAAGGTATCGGGCGGCCTGTGATGGGGGGTGACGGTGCGTAATACAGGCTTGGTGCATCAGGTGCGGATGTTGCGGGCGGGGGCCGGGGATCCGTTGGTGATGCTGGCGCAGTTTCGGCTCAGTGCCGTACTGGTGCCGTTGTGGGGCGATGAGGCGGTGTGGACGGCGGACGAGAGCGGTCTGCGGTGGATCTTCGCGTTCTCGTCCGAGGAGGAGCTGGCGGCGTTCGTACGGTCCAAGGGGCTTCCGCTGGACGGGTTCCCGTACATGACGGTGTTCGGTAGCCGGTTGTTGGACGTGGCGGTGCCGGGGCTCGGTGTCCCCGGGGGAATCGCGCTGGATGTGGCGGGGAAGGAGCCGATGCTCTTTCCACCGGTGCGGGGGATCGTGCCGGACGCGGTGGCCCTGGACGGGCCGGGGATGACGGGGGGTGTGGGCGTTGGGTGAGGGTTATCAGGCGGATCCTGAGGCGTTGAAGCTGGTGGCGGACGGCCTGACCGGGGTGATCGCCGAGCTGAAGGCGATCGGCATCGCCGGGATCGCGGAGGGCGGGAACGGTTTCACCGAGCTGGAGCTGGGCGGGATGGATGCCGGCGACTCCGAACTGTCTTCGACGTTCGCGGAGTTCTGCGAGCGCTGGAGCTGGGCGGTCAGGTCGCTGGTGGTGAAGGGCTCCAACATGGCGAGCCGGGTAGGCCTCGCGGCCGGCACCTACTACGAGCAGGAGCAGTACGCGAGTGGGCTGGCGAAGGACGTCGTGTCCGGAGTGATGGGCAACCCGCACCTGACCGAGGAACAGGTCGAGCACCGGTCGTGGTCGCAGACCTGGGGCGACAACCCGATCAACGACATCATGCACCCGGACTACTCCGGCGAGTCGTTCGACAAGGCCGAGGACGACATCAAGCAGCAGTGGAAGAAGGCGGCCCAGGACGCCCTCCAGAAGCCCGGATACGTCAACATGACGGTGAACGCGATCACCGGCCCCGTCCCGCCGGCCCCGGAGAAGTGACGCGGTGGGATTCCTCGGAGACGCCCTGGACTTCGTCGACGATGCCGTCGACAGCGGGACGAAGATGGTCGCCAAGGGCCTGCAGAAGGGCGGGCACCTGGCCGGGGAGGCACTCGACGCGGCCGGCCTGCACGGCGCCGGACAGACCGTCAGCGGCTGGGGCGACGACATCGCCGACGACGCCGGCCTCAAGGTCAGGGAACGCAACCTCGACCAGAGCGACGACCCGGCCGAACTGCTGCACGGCGACGCCAAGAAACTGAACGAAGTCGCCGGACACCTGCAGAAGTTCCACGACGCGTTCGACAAGGCCGGCCAGGGCCTGACCCGCCTGGACACCGACCACTGGACCGGAGAGGCCGCCGACAACTTCCGCCGGGACTTCGACCCCCAGCCCAAACAGTGGCTGGCCGCGGCCGATTCCTTCGCGAAAGCCGGCACCGCCCTGACCGCCTACGCCCACACCGTCAGTTGGGCGCAGGATCAGGCCAAGGACGCCGTCCGGATCTGGAAGGAGGCGCAGAAGAAGACCGACGCCGCAGCCAAGTCCTTCATGAACGACGCGATGACCTACGATCTGCGGCTCAAGGCGTACAACGCGACGCCGGCGAACCAGCGCCAGGGCGGCCCGCCGGCCGACCCCGGCACGTTCTCACCCCCTGCGGACGCGGTCGCACAGTTCAAGGAGGCCGAGGACAAGCTCAACGCCGCCCGCACCCAGCGCGACTCCGCCGCCCGCACCGCACTGACGGCGATCAAGGCGCTCGTGGAGTCCGCCCCGGCGATGCCGAGCCGCACGGAGATCCTCAAGGCCGAGGTGATGGACACCGCGACGTCCGTCCCACAACTCGTCACCCACTTCGGCGGCGGTGTCGTGAAGAGCGTCGTCGACCTGAACAAGCTCCTGCGCAGCGTGAACCCGATCGACCCGTACAACGCCACCCACCCCGCCGAGTACGCCACCGGCCTCTCCGGCCTCCTGGCCGGTCTGTCCGGCTCCGCCAACAACCCCGTCGAAGCCGTCAAGGGCCTCGTCGGCAGCGGCTGGGGATCCGACCCCGCCGAAGCCGGCGGCAAACTCTTCGGCAACCTGTTCCTCGCCCCCGAAACCGGCGGCAGCAGCGTCGCCGCCACCGCAGCCGAACGCGAAGCCACCGCCGTAGCCGAGAACGCGGCCAAGAACACCGCCGAACAGGCCGCCAAGGACGCCGCCGAGAAGGCCTCTAAAGAGGCTGCCGAGAAAGCGGCGAAGGAAGCAGCCGAGAAGGCCGCCTGGGAAAAGGATCTGGCGGACCTCCCGCCGGAGGCGAGGAAGCTCCGGGAGCTTGAAGGCCAGAGTACCCCTGAGTGGCCGAACGACCCCTTGAAATCGGCGGCCAATAAGAATGTCGATCTTTCCGACATGAAATATGCCCCGACATGGCGAACCACGACTGAGGACCTCTATCGCTTCGACCGCAGGAGCCCCAGCGAGATCTTCACCCCGGACGGGGGATTCCACCCGTGGGTCGAAGACTACAACAACCTTCGCGGCTATGCAGACAGTAACACAAACTCCGTATTTGTCGGAACAACTCGTGATCCGGTAAACAGAATCGGAGAAACCAAGCCTTGGCGCTATGACATCGATGCCGAAGGCGGCATCGATGTCAATGCCACACTCCGCAAGGACAGTCCTTATCCGGAAGAAATGGAAGTGGCATTTCCGGGCGGGGTCAACCTTGAGAACATCAAGGGAGCCTGGGAAATGCAGGACGGCAAACCGGTCCGATATGTCGAGAACCCGTACTACAGGCCTGAGGCGGGCAGGAATCCGGGCAGCCGCACGCCCTAGAGGTCAGCTGTTGCGAGAATATGGCGCGAGAGCGCCTGGAAAGGTAGGCGGCGGCTGATGGCAGACCGCAAGGAACCCACCCTGACCAATGCCATGCGCGCTGCGGCGCGGAAGCGTCCGGGTCAGTGGCTCTACTCGATAGACCCCGGCTTCGACCCGAACGGCGAGGTCCCTCCACAGGGAATTGCAGGGGCGTGGAAAATTGACCAGGCCGGCAATGCAATGGAATTTGTTCATAATCCAAACTATGCGCCTTCACCGATGGCACTCGGATTGCCTCAGCCAGCTAATGAGATAGAGAACAAGCTGCAGCTGACGGCAACTGGATATTACAGTGAGCAGCGGTTTGCGGCGGCACTTCTGGAAGCAGAGCTGTTTGTCTACACCGGCTCGACCTGGCGAGGCCCTGTCGCAGTTCTCGGAGAAGATGGCAGAAAGATGATTGACGGCTGCACATCCCTCGAATACATTCCGCGAAACTGGCCGGGCGCCGTACCGATGCCGGTTCGCCTGCTGGCCGAGATTCCGGGTGCGATAGACTTCCGGATAAATCCCGATAGTCGAGTCACCGTGACCATCCCTATCGAGGACCTGCGGAAGGTTATGCTCGCAGCAAATGATGGGAGCGGAAGTTGAACGCTGCTGGACCGATTCCGACCGAGGAACAGTACGGAGACGCACGGGCATTTGTCATCAGCTGCCAGCGGCGTAATCGTTCCAAACTGGCGTCGTGCGAGGCCGATATTGTTGCGGCGTTCGATGCATGGTCTCAGCTCATGGACAAGAACCTGGCGCGAACCAGAGTGGCGGTGAACAACGGCGACATGGAGCAAGCCGCGCACTCATGGGCCGTCGTGCTAGAAGGCATCTCGGTCTGGGTGACACGCTCGGACTTCCCGCCCTCCCTGTACCCCGACGCGTACGCGTCGCGCTACGGAAGCTGAACTCGCCCTTCGGCCTCAAAGAATCGCAGAAGCCCGGCCAGCGGAAAGCTGGCCGGGCTCAGCATGATCTGGGTAGGTACGTCTCGCGGGCTACCTGCGTGGAATCGAGCGTCGCCCGCCGACACTGGATTTCCGGGCTCAGTGCCGCCGAGCCGGGCGCAAGGAACATACAGGGGTCAGCTACGGCGAAGTCAGGCCCGAAGGCCCGGGAGGTGCACCTGAGAGGCGGGTGCTGGACTCGGGGCTGGAGCGGCTGCGCGCGGCGCGGCCCACCGTCTGACCTGTGGGCCGGTGGTCTGGACCGGTGCGGCGAAATGTGGCGGGTCCCACACTCTGCGGCCCCGGAAGTGATGAGGGTCACTCAGCACCCCCGGACAGGGGGGTGGATCGTGGTCCGGCCCGTGAGGACTGGGCGGGGCGTAAACCGGCACGGGCGAAGGCCCTGTCCGCTTCGGGACCTTGGGCACGAATCCGGCCGACCTTCGGCCCGGTGGTTCACCGTGCGTATCCGGGCAACCGTGGACGGTCGCCCGGTGTGATCGGGCGGTGGCGCCGTCCACGGTGGGCGGCGTCGTTCCCTGCCGTCTACCCGGCGCACGGGACGCGTGATGAGCGCGTGGCCGTACGTCCCGGAGGACCCCGAAGCCCATGTCCCAAACGATCGACAACGCCCCGTACACCGCCTTCCACCGCAGGCTGGCGCTGGCCTGTTCCGGTGGGCCGCTGCTCGACGGCTACATCCTGAGCATCGTCGGTGTCGCCCTGATCGGGATGCGCCCCGACCTGGGCCTGTCCACCGCGGAGGTCAGCCTGATCGGCGCCGCCGCCCTGGTGGGCATGTTCGTCGGCGGCGCCGTGTTCGGCGTGCTGACCGACAAGATCGGCCGGGAGGTGATGTACACCGCCGACCTACTGGTGATGGTCGCCTGCTCGGTGCTCTCGTTCTGGGTCGACTCGGTGTGGGCGATCACCGTGCTGCGCTTCGTGCTCGGCATGGCGGTGGCCGCCGACTACCCGATCGCCACCTCCCTGCTGGCCGAGTGGCTGCCCGCCAAGCACCGCGGGCGGCTGCTCGGCCAGCAGATCGTCGCCTGGTACGCCGGCTCGGTGCTCGCCTACGTGGTGGGCTACCTGTTCCTGGAGCTGGCCGGACCGGGCAGCTGGCGGTGGATGCTGGCCAGCTCCACCGTGCTGTGCGTGGTGTTCCTGGTGATCCGCCGCGGCTCGCCGGAGTCGCCGCGCTGGCTGGCCGCCAACGGGCGGGTCGGCGAGGCGGTGCGCGTGGTCGAGAAGCACCTGGGGGTGCGGGTCGACGGCCGCGAGCTGATGCCCGACCCGGCCGGGCGCGCCCGCGCCGCCGGCGGGCTGCGGCTGCTGATGACCCCGCCCTACCGGCGCCGCACCCTGTTCTGCGGCCTGTTCTTCCTGTGCCAGGTCGGCCCGCTGTTCGCGATGCTCACCTTCGGCCCGCAGATCCTGTCCTCCTTCGGCATGCCCGGCGGCACCGTGATGGAGACCCTGGGCACCGGGCTGATCAGCCTGGTCTTCCTGCTCGGCTGCTACCCGGCGCTGCGCCTGATCGACACCAAGGGGCGGCGCCCCGTCATCATCTGGTCCTTCGCGCTGATGACGGTGCCGCTGGCGCTGCTGGGCGTGTGGCCCACCGCCCCGGCGGCCGTGGCGCTGACCGCGCTGTGCGCGTACGCCTTCCTGTGCGGCGGGCCGAACGTGCTCGACTGGACCTACCCCAACGAGCTGTTCCCGACCGAGATCCGGGCCACCGCCGTGGGCATGGCCACCTCGGTCAGCCGGATCGGCGCCGCGGTGGGCACCTACCTGCTGCCGCTGGCGCTGACCGGGCTGGGCACCGGCCCGACCATGCTGATCGCCGCCGGGGTGACGGCGCTGGGCCTGCTGGTGTGCGTGCTGTGGGCGGAGGAGACCCGCGGCACGGCGCTGGGCGCCTCCCCGGCCGCGCCGCGTACGGGCCGGGCGCCGGGCGTCCCGGCGCAGCGGGTGGCGCAGACGGTGCGCTGACAGCTGGTCGTGGCGGCGGCGCCGTCCGGGGTTTCCCCGGGCGGCGCCGCCGTTTCTCCTCACCAGAGGGCGTCCGCCGTGTCGTCGACGCCGTTCAGGCGGTTCAGGACGGCCCGGAAGACCCACCGGTCGAGGTACCCGGGGTACTTGGGGTGGGGCGGGAGGGGGTCGTCGCGTTCGACGCCCGGGGGCAGGCCGCCGGTGGCGGGCGCGAGTTCGCGTTCGTCGCGGAAGGCGAGGGCGGTCCAGAACCCTGCGGCCAGCGGCACGGCCGCCACGCCCGGGGGCAGGGGCCAGGACTCGCCGGTCCGGGGGTGTCGCGGGACGACGGCGATGTCGGGGAGGCGGTGGGGCAGTGGTCGGCCCGGGCCGGCCAGGGCCGCGCGCCGGGACGTGCGGGCCGTGCGGGCCGGGTCGGCCGCGGGGGGCGGCAGTTGGGCGAGGAGGGGGCGGAAGGCCTGGGCGAGCGGGCCGGTGGCGAGGGCCAGGGGCGCGCCGTCGGCGGCGTGGACCAGGTGGGCCAGGGTCACGGCGGCCTCCACGTCCCAGCGGATGCTCCGGCTGCCGTCGCCGTCCGCCGGGTCGGTGGCGCACCACCGGTCGGTGACGGTGTGCCAGTCGGCGATCGGGGCGTCGGGGCCCGCCGGGACGGGGCGCACCGCGGACGGTTCCAGCCAGGTGGCCTGCCACAGCGAGCAGTCGTCGATCCTGGTGGCCACCTTGCGGCCGCAGCCGGCGCAGGTGACGTTGGGGCCGTAGCGGCCGTCGATGCCGCAGCAGGCGCCGAGTTCGCGCCGCTGGACGAGGGCGGTGCCGTGGGCGTCGCCGGGGGCGATCACGATGGAGAGTTCCGGCCCGGCCGTGCCCTGGTCGACGGCGTAGGTGCCGGACTCCATCAGGACGGGCATGGCCACGCCGTTGCCGAAGGGCACCCCGGCGTAGAGCGGGTACGGGACCCGCGTCAGCGGCACGGTCAGTGCGGTGCCGCACCCCCTGCACTCGAAGGCCTCCATGCCCGCCCGTTCCCCCTTCGTCCGCCCCGCCGACGGGCGAGTATCGCCGCCCGGGCGGGTGTGGGCCAACGGGTTTTCCGGGCCCGGTGGGCGGCTTTGTCAAGCCCGTGCCGGAGCCGACCGATCGGCAGTAGCCTCGGCCCTCTGCAACGACGGTTCGGGCAGGGCGGATTGGGGGCGGCGGTGGCCGAGGGCAGGGCCGGGGACGGCGGGGCCGGACGGGGCGGCGACGGGCCGCTGCACGAGCGCGAGGCCGAACTCCGCTCGGCGGCGCAGGCGATCGAGGCACTCACCCTGCCCGCCGGTACCGGGGTGGGTGAACTGCTGCTCTACACCGGCGCGGCCGGGCTGGGCAAGACCGCGATGCTCACCGAGGTGCGGCGGGCGGCGAAACGCGCGGGCTGCACGGTGCTGTTCGCCCGGGGCGGGCAGCGGCAGTGCCACGAACCGTTCCACGTGGTGCGCCAGCTGGTGCGGCCGGTGCTGTCGGCCCTGTCCGGTGACGAGCGGGCGCGGGTCTTCGGGCCGTGGGAGGACGTCGTCGGACCTGCGGCGGGCCTGCTGCCACCCGGCGGGCAGCTCGATCCGCAGGGGGTGCGGGACGGACTGGACTTCGTCCTGACCCGTCTCGTGCAGTTGCGTTCGCCGGTGGCCGTGCTGGTCGACGACCTGCACTGGGCCGACCCGGAATCGCTCGGCTGGCTGGCCGGTTTCGCGGTCCGCGCCCGGGAGCTGCCGGCCCTGCTGGTACTCGCCTGCCGCGACGAGTTCCCCGACGACGCGCTGGCACTGCAGCGCGGCCTCGCCGACCGCGCCGACCGCCGGCACGAACTGCGCCCGCTCCAGCCCGCCTCGGTCGCGCACCTGGTGCGCGCGGCCCTGGGCGCGCGGGCCGAGGACGCCTTCTGCCGGCACGTCTGGGCGGTCACCGCCGGGAACCCGTACGAGACCGCCGCTCTGCTGCGCGAGGTGGCCGACCAGCGGCTCGCCCCGGTCGAGGAGAGCACCGGGCTGCTGCGCGAACTCGCCGCCACGGCGAAGGGAATGACGCTGCGGCACTGGCTGGACCGGCTCGGCCCCACCGCGCTGCGCTTCGCCTGGGCGGCGTCGGTGCTGGACACCGACATCCGCCCCGAACTCGCCGCCGTCATCTGCGCCCAGGGGCCGGAGGCCGCCGCCCAGTCCGTCCGGGAACTGCGCCGGCACCGGGTGCTGACCGGTACGCCGACGGGCCGGCTGGAGTTCGTCCACCCGCTGGTCGCCACCTCGGTCTACCAGTCGATGCCACCCGCCACCCGCACCGGGATGCACGGAGTGGCCGCCGTCGAGATCGAGAACGCCGGTCTCGGCCTGCTCTCGGCCTCCCGGCACCTGCTGGAGATCCTTCCCGAAGGGGACGGCCGCATCGTGGCCAAGCTGCGCCGGGCGGCCCGCGAACACCTGGCCATCGGCGCGCCCGAGGCGGCGCAGCGCTGCCTGCGCCGCGCCGTCAGCGAACCGCCCGCCGACGAGGACCGGGCCTCGGTGCTCTACGAACTCGGCTGCTCGGCCCTGCTCACCGACCCGGCGACCACGGTCAACCAGCTCCGCCTGGCGCTCGCCGATCCGTACGGGCTGGAACCCGGGCTGCGGGTGGACGCGACCTTCCGGCTCGCCCAGGCCCTCGCCCACAGCAACCGGCTCGGCGAGGCCGCCGCGCTGTGCGCCGAGGAGGCCGCGCTCACCCCGCCCGGGCCGGGCCGGCTGCGCCTGGAGGTCGCCCATTTCATGTTCGCCGCGTTCCAGTCCGAGGACGCGGACGGGCCCGGCCGCTCCAGGCGGCTCGCGGAGTTCCACCGGATGCTGGACACCGTCGGCTTGGCCTTCACCGATGCCGGCGCCGGCCCGACGGCCCCGGGCCAGGCCGTCGTGTTCGAACACGACGGCCTGGCCCACGCGGTGGCCGTGCTGCGCTGCTGGGACCTCACGCTGCGCGGCGTCGACCACGCACGGGCACTCGCGCTGGGCGAGTCCGCGCTGCCGCAGGGCCGGCTGCCGAGCAGCCTCGGCTGGACCAACGCCACCTGGGGCTTCGAACTGCCCGGGGTCCTGGGTCTCAGCTACCTGTACGCCGACCGCGTCGACCGGGCGGAGGAACTGTTCACCGAGGCGGTACGCGCCTACGAGGTCGCCGGGTGGAGCGGCGGCCACCTCGGCTTCGCGTACCTGCTGACCGGCATGCTGCGGTTCCGCTGCGGCGCCCTCGTCGAGGCGGAGGACTACCTGCGCCGCGCCCTTCGCAGTGCCGAACGGATCGGCCCGGGCACCCCGCTGCACTGGGACGCGGTCGGCGCGCTGGCCGAGACCGTGGCCGCGCGCGGCCGGCTGGAGGAGGCCCTGGAACTCGCGCGCGAACACGCCTTCGGCCCGCCGTTCCCGACGGTGATGGTGCTGCCCGACGCCCCCACGCTGTACGGCCGCCTGCTGCTGGCCCGGGGCGACGCGCCGGGCGCGGCCGAGGTGCTGACCGCCGCCGGGGCGGCCCTGGACGCGCGCGGGTGGCGCAACACGGTGTGGGCGCCGTGGCTGGGGCACCTGGCCCGAGCGGTGGCCCCCGATCAGCCGGACCGGGCTCGCGACCTCGCCGAGGAGGCGGTGCGCCGGGCCCGGGAGTCCGCCACGGACTCGGCCGTCGGCAGCGCCCTGCGGCTGTGCGCCGCGGTGCACGAAGCCCCGCGGGCGGCCGGGTTGCTGGCGGAGGCGGTCCGGTACCTGGAGCGCTCGCCGGCCCGCTACGAGCACGCGATCGCCCTGGTCGACCTCGGTGAGGCACTGGGCTCCGCTCCGTCCGCCCGCACCGCGCTCACCCGAGGCCTGGAGCTGGCCGTCCGCTGCGGCGCCGACGGCCTCGGGGCCAGGGCCCGCGGCCTGCTGTCCGCGGGCCCGGGCGTCTGAGGCGAACCGGGCCGGCGCCGGCAGTGGTCAGACGGAGAGGAGGGGTCTGCCGGGCGCGCGGTGCAGGACCCGCCCCAGGGCCAGGCCGCCCGGTCCGACCGTGGCGATCAGCAGGAAGGCCCAGCAGAACATGACCGCGGCCTCGCCGCCGTTCTGGATCGGCCACAGGCCGTGCTCCTGGTGCACGCTGAAGTAGGCGTAGGCCATCGAGCCGGAGCAGACGAGCGCTGCCGGGCGCACCAGCAGCCCGACGAGGACCAGGAGCCCACCGGCCAGCTGGATCGCGGCCGCCCACCATCCGGGCCACTGTCCGGCCTCGGGCGCTTTGCCGTGTGCTCCGCCCAGGACGCCGAAGAGGGTCGCCGCACCGTGGCACGCGAACAGCAGGGCGACCACGATGCGGAACAGCCCCAGGACCAGGGGGCGGGCACGTTCGAAGAGCGACGAGAGGTCGACGGTCACGGGAACTCCTCGGTCGGGTGGGGGCGGGAAGGCGTTCGGGAGGTGTCGGCTGTGCACGGGATCGCCGGGCCGGCCGGGACGACCCGGCCTCATTTGACGCGGCGGCGCCAATTCTGACGCCGCATCAAATCCGGTGGCAGGCTCGCGGAGCTCTGAGGTTCCTCTGAGTTCCGCGAGCGGACCCGCCCACGGCATCCCCGGCATCGCGTGCCGCCGGTGAGCCGGGGCCGGAGTCCGGGCCCTCACGATAGGAGCCACACGAAATATACGGCCCTTGCAACTTAATCGGTACGCAACTATTGTTGGAGCGCGTAAAGTTCATCCGCAATCGGCTGCGCGCCCATCGCCGGACTCCACCCGGCACCTCCGGCGGCGCCGACCTCATGGGAGTCCGACATGAGCACCACCACTCTCTTCACTCCGTACACCCTGCGGGACGTGACCGTCCCCAACCGGGTCTGGATGCCGCCGATGTGCCAGTACAGCGCCGCACCGGCCGGGGAGGCCGCCGGGGTCCCCACGGACTGGCACTACACCCACCAGGCGGCGCGGGCCGCCGGCGGCACCGGGCTGATCATCACCGAGGCCACGGCGATCAGCCCCGAGGGGCGGATCAGCCCGTACGACCTCGGGCTGTGGAACGACACCCAGGTCGAGGCGTTCCGCCGGATCACCGACTTCCTCAAGGCCCAGGGCACCGTCCCGGCCGTCCAGCTCGGGCACGCCGGGCGCAAGGCCTCCACCGAGCGGACCTGGGTGGACCGCGGGCGCGCCCTGAGCCCCGAGGAGGAGCACGGCTGGACCCCGGTCGCCCCCAGCGCGCTGCCCTTCTCGCCCGAGCACACCACCCCCGAGGAGCTGACGGCCGATCAGATCGCCGAGATCGTCCGGCAGTTCGCCGACGCCGCGCGGCGGGCCCTGGCGGCCGGCTTCCAGGTCGTCGAGATCCACGGTGCCCACGGCTACCTGATCCACCAGTTCCTCTCCCCCGAGAGCAACCGCCGCACCGACGCCTACGGCGGCTCCTTCGAGGGCCGCATCCGCTTCGCGCTGGAGGTCGTCGACGCGGTGCGCGAGGTGTGGCCCCAGGAGCTGCCGCTGTTCTTCCGCGTCTCGGCCACCGACTGGCTCACCGAGAACCCCCAGGACGGCCGCGAGGGCTGGACCTCGCAGGACACCGTGCGCCTGGCCAAGGAGCTCCAGGCGCACGGCGTGGACCTGCTGGACGTCTCCACCGGCGGCCTGGTGCCCGACGCCGCGATCGAGGCCGGCCCCGGCTACCAGGTGCCCTTCGCCGAGGCGGTGCGCGACCAGGTCGGCCTGCCGGTGGCCACCGTCGGCCTGATCACCGAGCCGGCCCAGGCCCAGGAGATCCTCGCCGCCGGCCGCGCCGACGCCGTCCTGCTCGGCCGCGAGCTGCTGCGCAACCCGTCCTGGGCCCGCCACGCGGCCGGCGAGCTGGGCGGCGAGGTGCACACCCCCGTCCAGTACCACCGCGCCTGAGGACGCCGTTGCGGCCGCCGCCCCCGGAGTTCCGGGGGCGGCGGCCGCAGCATGGTTGACGGCACATCAGGAGCGCGTCAGGAGTGCGTCAGGAGTTGCCGCGGCCCAGGAAGTGGCCGGCGGTGGTGGCGCTGGTGGAGCGGCGGTCGTGGGAGGCGTCCTCGACGACGTGGATCATGCTGCTGTCCGGGTCCATGCCCCGGTCCTTGGCCCAGCCGCTGACCAGGTGGGTCATCTCGTTGTTGGCGTCCAGGTAGGTGTCGGAGATCTTGGCGTTGGCGACGCTGTTGTTGTGGTCCTTCATCTGGTTGTCCCACTCCCAGGCCCAGGTGTCGACCAGGCGCTGGGCGCTGTCGCCGACCCACGGGATGGGGGTGAGCGGGGCGCCGACCACGTGGTAGGCGACCTTGGCCTTCCAGTCGGCCTGGAGGTTGGCGTCGTCGCGCTGGCCCATGGCGACGTCGGCGCGGATCGCGTCGTAGACGCCCAGGCTCGCGGCGCCCTTGTTCATCACGTCCTGGACGTCGTTCTGCGAGGGGTTGGGCCCGATCGAGGACAGCTCCTGGGCGATCTTGGCGCTCTCCGCCTGGTGCAGGGTGGCGTAGGCGTCGGGGTTGTCGGACAGTCCGCGCATCACCCGCACCAGGCTGTCCTCGCCGACGCCCATGTGCACGGTGCCGTTCGCGTCGGTCCACACCGTGCTGCCGTGGTCCAGGTACTGGGAGTTGCGGCCGTTGAAGATCTCGTGGCTGTCGTTGGTGTAGTCGGCCAGCGCGTTGGCCAGCGGCTGGCGCAGGTTGGCGTTGACCTTGTTGCCGCCCTGGCCCTCGTCCAGGGTGGTGACGGTGTCGTGCATGATCCGGGCCTGGGCCTCGGTGTGGTGCCCGGTGTGCGGGGCGCCGGCCGGCTGGCCGGTGGTGGCGGCCTCCAGCGCCGCGCCCAGGCCGCTCTGCGACAGCGGGTCGGGCGCCTTGAACGGGCCGGCCATCGAACTGACCCAGCCCTCGGGCCACTTGCGGTCCTTGAGCAGGTAGTGCAGGTGCTGGTTGCCGCCGCCCGCGTTCGGGTCCAGGTAGGCGGTGGCGGCGTCCGGCTCGCGGCCCATCACGGCGAGCACGTTGTCCAGTGGGTCGGCGCCCAGCGCGGTGCCGTTGTGGTTGGCCTTGTAGGCCCACGCGTCGGGGGTCTTCTTCTCCGCGGCGGTGATGTCGTCGGCCAGGTCGCCGAGCATCCCGGCCGAGTACGTGGCGTCGCCCTTGGTCATCAGCGTGGTCAGGACCTGGTACCCGTACACCGGGTCGGTGTTGGAGCCGTAGTTGTGGTCCCCGTCGCAGCCGATCTTGCTCATGCCCGCGCGCCAGCGCCGGTAGAAGTCGGTGTTGGTGTCCTGGGTGGCGGAGGCCAGCGCGTGGGTGAGGCCGCCCTGGAGGTCGGTGTAGGCGGCCTTGCGGTCGCCGCCGGGGCTGCTCAGCTTCCCGGCGAGCTTGAGCATGCCGTCCGGGCCGAGCCGGTCCAGCAGGCCCTGGGAGAAGGCGGGGTGGTCGGCCTTGTCCTTCATCAGGTCCTGCAGCTGGACCAGTTGCTCCGGGGTCAGGTCGTCCAGGTGGGTGGCCAGGTCGGCGGCGCGCTGGGCGTCACCGGCGTCGCCGCCGCCCACGGCCTGGCCGTTGAAGGTGGTGTCCAGCGGGTTGCCCGCCTTGGAGGCGCCGCGCAGGGCCGCGGCGATGCGCTGGTCGGCGCGGGTGGCGGCCTGGACGCCGGCCGTGATCGCCTTGGTCCACCTGTCGGCCGCGTCCTGGTAGGACTGCCGGGCCTCCGGGTCGTGGTGCAGGGCCTGGCGGGTGGCCGGGTCGAGGGTGCTCTCGTCGAACACGGCGGTGCCGGTGCCGGTCACCTTGAAGCCGTCCTTGACGGCGCCGTCGGCGGCGTCGCGGGTCTGCTTCTGCGCGGCGGCGAAGTCGGCGTGCGCCTCGTCGAGCAGCGAGGCCATCGCGTTGGCCTCGGTCTGGGCGTCGACGATCTGGCCCTTGGTGGCCAGCAGCGCCGCGTTGGCCAGGTTCGCGGTGCCGCCCGTCCACCAGGGGCCGCCGGTGAGGCCGTTGCCGCTGCCCGGCAGGCCGGGGCCGCCCGGGGTGAACAGGCCGTTGCCGCCGATGCCGCCGCCGTTGCCCGAGCCGCCCAGGACGTCCTGCTCCATGGTGGTCTGCATGGTGTGGAACCGGGTGGCCATCGCGCGCCACTGGGTGGCGGCCGCGGTCAGCGCGTCCGGGTTGGCGTTGATGACGTCTTCGTATCCGAGCATGGTCACTGCACCTGGAGGGACTGGGCGATGGACAGGTTGGTACTGCGGTAGTTGGCGCCGGTGCTCTGCATCGCGGCGGCGTTGGCGTTCAGCCGCCCGGTCAGCGCCTTGACCTGCTGGTGCCACTCGTCCAGCGAGTCCTTCAACGCCCCGGAGCTGTCCCAGTTCTTGAGGGCGCCGACCGCCGTCCCGGTGGCGTCGTCGGCCACCGCGCCCGCGCCCGGGCAGTCGTGGGCCAGGTTGGTCAGCGTGGCGTGCGCCTTGTCCAGCGCGGCGTGGTTGACCCCGAAGCCGCCCGGTGCCGGTGTGCTCATCCGTCGATCCCCCATGTGTGGTGACCCGGCGGTGTGGTCACCGGGCGCCGATGATCGTAAGTCCGCGGAGCACCGGTTTTCGCAAGGGATTCATCAGGGATTCGTCACCGTTCTGTCACCGCCCGGCGCCCGAAGGGCCGTTCGGGTACGGCACACCGGCCGGGCCGGGCCGGCGGAACGGCCCGGGGCCGGGCCCGGCCGCCGTACCGTGACGGCCCGAGGGCCCCGCACCCCCACCCGTTGCGCGGGGGGGGTGCGGGGCCCTCGGGTGGGCGCCGCGCTCAGGCGAGCAGGTCGGACTGGAGGTCGACCACCTGGCGGAAGGCCGCGGCGGGCACGCCGCGCGGGTTGGTCATGGTGATCACGGCCACCACGTCGGAGGCCGACACGAACGCCAGCCGGGTCGTCGGCACGTCCTTGCCCGCGGTCTCCCGGGACTCCTTGCGGGTCACCTCGACGCCGTCCGGCAGCTCGCCGTCGGCCGAGGACGTGGCGGTCCGCGCGTCGGGCGCGGCCTTGAGCTGGATCTCCGAGCGCGTCCGGGAGAAGGTGTCCCAGGCCTCGGCGGAGGTGCCGAAGCGCATCAGCCGGATCCGGGTACTGGTGCCGTCGGAGGCGGTCCACTCCCGGACGGTGGCCGCGCGGCACACGTTCTGCCGCAGCAGGGTGCGCATCCGGGCCGGGTTCTGCAGGTCGCCGAGCAGCGCGTCGCAGGACACCCAGTTGGCCGGGGCCGCCCCGTCGGGGACCGCCGACGCCGTGCCGGAGGCGCTCGGGCTCGCGGTGGCCGAAGGGGTCCCGGACGGGGTGTCGGAGGGCTCCGCCGTGGGCGAGGCCGAACCCGTCGGGAGCGTCGGGGCCGTCGGGGCCGGGAAGACCGGCGGGTTCACCGAGCCGCCGGCCTCCTTGGGCACGGGCAGCAGCAGGTGCCGCAGGTCCGCCAGGTGCGCGGCGGCGCTCTTGTCCTTGCTCCTGTCCTTGAGGTCGGGCGCGGCCTTGCCCGAGGGCAGCGGCGGCAGGGCCAGCGGCGGGAAGGTGTAGCGGCCGTCGCCGGCGGTGGCCAGGCCGGGGATGTCGGTGCGCTCGGGCGCGGTGACGGCCAGCGCCGTGCCGGTGCCGGCCAGGGCGAACACCAGGACGGCGCAGCCCCAGCGCACCGCGGCCTTGCGGCGGCGGGTGCGGTGGGCGGCCTGCTCCTCGGCGGCCTGCGCCGCGAGGGCCTGCTCCTCGGCGGTCGGCGCCGGGGCGGGGGCCGGGGCGGCGTCGAGCGGCGGGGCGGACTCCGGAGCGAACTCCGGGGCGGACTCCGGGGCGGACTCCGGGGCGGACTGCGGCCCGGGCTGCGGGGTGGGCTGCGGGGTGGCGGCGTGGTCGGTCATACGGAGGCTCCGGGGCTGGCGAGGCGGTCGAGCTGCATGGTGAAGAGGGCCACGATCCGGTCCTTGGGGAGCGGTGCCACGCCCTCGGCGCTCATGATCACCAGGAGGTCGCCCTCGGCGGCCGAGCACTCCAGGTAGTCGATCGGCGCGGACGGCGGCGCGGGCATCAGGTAGCAGTGCGCCTCGGGGTGGCCGGGGACCTGCGGGCCGGAGCGGAAGATGCCGGTGTCACCGGTGAACACCGCGGTGTACTCGTTGATCCGTTGCACCTCCTGCTGGTTGAACTGGCGCAGCCGCAGGCCCACCACCAGGTTGCCGTCGTCGTTGCGGTAGGTCCGCACGCCGGTGCCCTTGACGTGCAGGCCCTGCCAGTAGGAGCGGAGCTTGTCGCGCTTGTCCTTGGGGACCTGCTGGAGCTCGGCGTCCATCTCGTCGGTCAGCTGCCCGGCGCCGAGCTCGGTGTCGTTGCCGTAGCCGCCCTCGTCGGGGCCCGGAGCGTAGCCGGCCGGGACGGGCAGCAGCAGGTCGCGCAGCGAGCCGAAGTGGCTGCCGTTGGACTTGGCGCCGAAGGGCGTGGGGGTGGCGGTCGGGGCGGGCGTGCCGGTGGGGCCGGCGGCGGCGACCGGGGCGGGGTCGTCGTACTGGGTCTTGATGATGCCGACGCCGATGACCACGCCGACCAGGGCGGCGGCGACGGTGGCGGCGCCCGCGCGCAGCAGGCGGCGGGAGGCCGGGTTCGGCGTGGGGGTCAACTGGGCTGCGGGTGCGGCCGGTTCGGTGGCTGCGGGGGTCTGCTCGGCCGGGGTGGCCGAAGTTGCCGGGGTGGCCGGGGTGGCCGGGGTGGCCGGGGTGTGCGGCTCGGCCGGGGTGGCCGGCACCGCGGTCACGGAGTCGTCGGTCATGCCAGCCGCTCCCACTGCTGCTTGGCGAGGGCCTTGAGGTCCCCGGATTCCACCGGCTTGGGGCTGAACACCTCGACGGTCATCAGCACCGTGCCGCGCTGGGCGGCGGCGTGGCCGTAGTAGTACTGGTCCTTGGTGTCGGACCAGTGCCTGGGTTCCGGGTCCACCCGGTAGCCGCCGTCGGTGTCGTCGGCGAAGGTCTGCCCCTGGAAGGCCGCGGCCTCGTCGATGTGCTCGGGCGTGTACTGGGTGAGCGTGACCCGGTAGCGGATGTCGTCCTTCATCCAGTCCACCTCGGCGGCGCGCCGGAAGCCGGACTCGGCCAGGTCCTTGAAGACGACGGCCGCGTCGCCCTTGCGTTCGGCGAGTTCGCCGATCGACATCCAGCCGGGCTTGTCCGGGTAGTCGCCCCAGGCGGTGCTGCCGTCGGGGGCGCTGATCAGCAGCTTGCGCAGGTCGCCCTCGATGGCGGGCGGCGGGGGCTGGGCGGCGGCGAGGGCTGCGGGGTCGACCGCCTCGGCCGGGTAGGCGGGCAGGGCGACCTGGAGCGGGGGCAGCGGCGTGGGCGGGCGCTGGGCCTGGATCGCGTAGCCGACGCCGCCGCCGGCCAGCACGCCCACGACCAGGGCGCAGACGGACAGCAGCACCGGGCGGGGGCGGCGCGCGGGGCGCGGGGCGGTCTCGGGACCGGCCCACAGGTAGTCGGCGTAGACGTCCGCCGCAGGGGCGAACTCCTCCACGACCGGCGCCTGGTGCGCCGTTGCCTCGGCCGACCAGGGGGACGGCGCCGGGACGGGGGGCACCGGCGGGACCGGCGCTACGGAGGGTTCGGCGGGCACCGGGGGCACCGGCGGGACCGGTGGGACGGGCGGTGCGGGCGGTGCGGGCGGCAGCGGCGGCGTCGGCGGTTCGGCCGACGCGGCCGACGCGGACGGTTCAGCGGCCGCGGCCGGCGGCTGCTCGGGTTCGGTGGTCACGGGAAGCGACTCCAGAGGAGGAGGGGCGGGAGGACGTCGAGGGGCGATCGCGCGGGCGCGGGCTCAGCCGCCGGAGGCGAGCCACTCGCGCTGGCGCTTCATCAGGTCGTTCAGCAGCGCCTTGTCCGGCGTGCCCTTGACCTCGACGTCGACGGTGTACTGGACGTCGCCCTGGCTGGAGATGCCGGTCATCGAGCCGGTGTAGGCCTCGTTCTTGGGCTTGCGGCGGAAGCCGTGGGCGTTGGGGTCGCCGTCGATGTCGATCGGTTCCTGCGACGTGACGGTGTAGCCCTGGACGAACCGTCCCGCCAGGTCGGCGGAGCCGAAGTGCAGCAGCGTGACGGTGACTTCGGCCGTGCCGTCGGCGGTGCGGTAGGTGCGGGTGGCGCCGTCCCGGTAGCCGAGGCGGCTGAGGATGGTGTCGATGTCGTCCGGCTTGCCGAACATCTCGGAGACGTCGTCGCGGGTCATCGCCATCCCGTCGGCGGGCCCGTAGGACTCGCCGCCGGCCGGGATCGGGAGCAGGAAGTAGCGCAGGTCGCCGTCGTGCTTGCCGCCGCTGACGGTGCCCTTGACGGTGCTGGCCGGGGCGGGCGCGGTCGGGACGGCCGTCGGCACCGGGACGGGCACGGCGGAGGGCGTGGCGCTCGCGGTGGCACTCGCGCCGGCGCTCGCCGGGGCGGTGGCGGTGGTGCGCGGCGCGGGTGCGGCGGCCGGGTGGCCGTCCGGCTTGCCGACGGCGACGGTCACCGCGGCACTGGCCGCCGTGACGGCGAGCAGTCCGGCGGTGGCCAGCGCGACGCCGAGGGCGCGCGGCAGCCGGCGCGGGGCCGTGGCCGCCGGGGCCGGGTCGGCGGCCACGGGCTCGGCCGCGGGCGCGGGCTCGGGCACGACAGCCGCTTCCGGCGCGGCTGCGGGCTCGGGCGCTACGACGGCCGGCTGTGCTACGACGGCCGGCGGCGGGTCGGTGAACGCGGCGCTCTCGTTCTCGGGCGCGGGCAAAGGACTCCCCCAGGGGAATGATCGGAATGTCGCACGTGGGCCACCGTCGCAATCCGCTCCCCCGCGGCTTTCCCGGACCGGCCATCACGCGCCTCAGCAGGGATTATGAGAGTCCGATGACATTCTCGCCAACGAAAACAATCACCGCACTCCCGTGCAATGCCCGATGAATCGGACACTCCGTGACCCAACCGCAACAGGCCCCCTGACGGGGTGTCGTGCATCCGGGTGGCACGGAGGCCGTGGTTCCGGGCCGGGCTTGAGTTGGAGTGCACTCCAAGTCCTACGGTTCCTTCCGTGGTCAGGGCCGGTCGGCCGAGGCCTCGGCACGAGAACGGGTACGAGGAGAGGACAGGCGCCATGGGTGTTGCGGAGCAGGGGGCCGGGCAGCGGCAGGAGCGGTTCGAGCGGGGCATGGAGGTGCTCACCCGGGTCGACGGGGAGGGCGGGCAGCGGGTGGTGGACGCGCTGGCCGACATCAGCCCGGAGCTGGCCCACCAGGTCGTCGCCTGGGGCTTCGGCGACATCTACAGCCGTCCCGAACTCGCCCCGCGCGATCGGCAGTTGGTGACGCTGGGGATGCTCACCGCGCTCGGCGGCTGCGAGCCGCAGCTGGAGGTCCACATCAACGCCTCGCTCAACGTCGGCCTCTCCCCCGTGGAGATCACCGAGGCGCTGCTGCACTCGGCCGTGTACTGCGGGTTCCCCAAGGCGCTGAACGCGACCTTCGTCGCCAAGAAGGTCTTCGGCGAGCGCGGCCTGCTCCCGGTCACGGCGAACTGACGCCGGACCACCGCACCGCCGGGGCACGGCCGGTGCGATCATGCGGCCATGACGTATTCGGCAGCACGTGACGCGTTGGAGGGCCTGGCGCTCGGGGACGGCTTCGGCGAGCGGTGGTTCCCGCTCTTCCGCGGACCCAAGGCGGCGTTCGCACAGATCCGGGCCCGGCAGGTGCCGCCGGAGACCCCGTGGCACTGGACCGACGACACGGCGATGGCGCTGTCGGTGTACGGGATCCTCACCGCGTACGAGGCGGTGCACCAGGAGCGCCTGGCCCAGGCCTTCGGGGCGACGTACCTGGCCGACGCCTACCGCGGCTACGGGAACGGCATGAGCCTGCTGCTGCCCCGGCTGGCCGGGCGGCCGTCGGCGTGGCGCGAGGAGTCGCGCAGGCTGTTCGACGGGCAGGGCAGCCTGGGCAACGGTGCGGCGATGCGGGTGGCGCCGCTGGGCGCCTGGTTCCACGCGGACCTGGACGAGGCCGCGGAACAGGCCGCGCTGTCGGCCGAGGTGACGCACGCCCACCCCGAGGGGATCGCCGGCGCGGTGGCCGTGGCGCTGGCGGCCGCGCTGGCCGCGCGCGGACGCGGGGGCGCCGGGGCTCCGGCGCCGGCCGGGGCCGCCTTCCTCGCCGGGGCCGCCTTCCTTGCCGAGGTGGCCGGGCGCACCCCGGCCGGCCCGGTGCGCGAGGGACTGGCCCGGGCCGCCGAACTCGCCCCGGACACCGAGCCCTGGCGCGCGGCGGACCTGCTGGGCAACGGGCAGCGGGTGCGGGCCGGCGACACCGTGCCGTTCGCCCTGTGGTCGGCCGCCCACCACCTCGACAGCCTCACCGACGCCCTGTGGACCACCGCCGAGGGCCTGGGCGACGTGGACACCACCTGTGCCATCACCGGCGGCGTGGTCGCCGCCCGCACCGGCCTGGGCGGTCCGGCCGCCGGCTGGCTCGCCCGGCGCGAGCCCCTGCCGGCCTGGGTGGCCGGGGCCGAGGACGAGACCCCCGTGCGCCGTACGGGCTGAGTCCCCGGGTGGTCCGATGCTCGGGTCGGGTGACGGGGGCGCGACGTCGGGGGGCGGGGCCGGCGCGGGAGCCGGGCGGGCGCGAGTGGGGCTGAACTGGTCGCCCACGGAGGGCCGTTGAACCGGGAGGGGCCTGTGGGACCGCACTTGATAGGCAGTCAATCGACATATGCCGCCAGACTGCATATGGTGGGTGGGCGCGACCGCACCGCTGTGCCGTCGCGCCGCCGCATCCGCATGCGAGAGGACCGCCGTGCCCCGACACCCGCGCACCGCCCGTACCCTGGCCGTCGCCGCCGCCACCGTGGCGCTGGCCCTGACCGCGCCGACCGCCCTGGCCGCACCGCCACCCGCACCGGAACCGGCCGCCGTCGGCGCCGACCCGGTGCCCGCCCTGGTCGAGGGCAGGGACACCGCCGCCCCCCAGCTGGTGACCGGCCTGGCCGAGCCCGCCCCCGGCGACCCGGGCCGGGCCGCCCGGGCCCACCTGGCCGCGCACCCCGAGCGCTACCGCATCGACACCGGCGAGCTGACCGAACTCGCCTCCACCCCCGGCCCCGACGGCCGGCGCACCGTCAGGTTCGAGCAGCGCCACGGCGGGATCCCCGTCCTCGGCGGCCAGTACCTGGTGCACCTGACCGGACAGGGCGACGCCCAGAAGGTCGAGTCGGCGGGCGGACGCTACTTCACGGGCCTGACCGCCCCCACCACCCCCGCCGTCCCGGCCGAGGCCCTGCGCCGCGCCGCGATCGACGCGCTGACCGACCCGCAGCAGCGCACCGGCGCCACCGCAGAGGACCTGGGCGCCGTCGTCCTGCCCGGCGGCCCGGGCCGCCTGACCGAGCACTACACCGTGCACCCCGCCACCGGCACCACCACCCGCGAGGTGTACGTCGACGCCACCACCGGCACCGTCGCCCTCGCCCACGACGCCCGCGCGCCCCGCCCGGCGGCCGACCCGAACGCCCCGGCCCACCCGACCGCCGGTGCCGCCGACGGCCTGCGGCCCGCCACCGGCACCGCCCCCGACGCCCACGGGCGTCCCACCGCCGTCAACATCGCCGAACGCCCCGACGGCGGCTACCAGCTCACCGACCTCACCCGCCCCGCCACCATCACCACCTACGACGCCGGCGGCCGCGACGCGGGCGACTTCGACCGCGCCGTCCCCGCCGACGTCTCCCCCGCCTCCTCCCCCACCCCCGGCTTCCCCGCCGCCGCCGGGGACGACGGCGCCACCGACGCCCACGTCAACGCCGGGATCGTGTACGACTTCTACCGCGACCGCCTGGGCCGCAACGGCCTGGACGGCAAGGGCGGGCCGATCGTCTCGGTGGTCAACGTCAGCGACCACGGCGACCCGTTCCCGAACGCCTTCTGGGACGGCAGCAAGATGATCTACGGCAGCGGCCCCGGCTACTACCCCTTCTCCGCCGCCCTGGACGTCTCCGGCCACGAGATGACCCACGCCGTCATCACCAACACCGCCGACCTCGTCTACTTCGGCCAGTCCGGCGCCATGGACGAGGCGCTCGCCGACTACTTCGGCAACGCCATCGAGGTCACCGCCCGCGGCCTGGCCATGGACGACCCCGCCGCCGCGCTGCTCGGCGAGAGCCTGTGCCGCACCGGCACCCCCCAGGCCTGCGCCCAGCGCCACCTGGACGACCACCGCACCACCGTCGACGACTACCTGGGCACCCTGGACGTCGACACCGGCGGGGTGCACCTGAACTCCACCATCTTCGGCGGCGCCCTGTGGGACGTGCGGCGCGCCCTCGACCCGCTCACCGCCGACCGGGTCGTCTACCACGCCCTCGCCGACTACCTCACCCCCACCGACGACTTCCTCGCCGGACGCGACGCCGTCCTGGCCGCCGGACGCGACCAGGGCCTCAACGCCCGCCAACTGCGCGCCGTCGCCGCCGCCTTCGACGCCCACGGGATCCGGGCCGGCTGGCAGCAGAAGCTCGGCATGGACGCCCGCACCCTGCTGCCCAGCGCCCCCAACGGCCAGGCCACCCCGGTCGCCGCCAACGGCCACTGGCTGCTCCTGGCCGACGGCCCCGACGGCAACGGGCTGTACACCGGCACCACCGACGGCCGCGGCAGGCCCGTACGCCTCAGCCCCCAGGACGGCCGCTTCCACAGCTGGGCCGCCACCGACGGCACCACCGCCGTCTGGGAGGCCCAGGGCGGCTCCGGCGGACCGGGCAAGGAGATCCTCACCGCCCCGCTCACCGGCGCCGGCCCGGTGCGCAGCCTGCTGCGCACCACCCAGGACATCGGCGGGCTCCAGGTCTCCGGCCCGGACACCGCGTACGTGCTCACCGACCACACCGCCCACCGCACCCGCGCCCTCCTCGTCCACGACGGGGCCCCGGCGGTCGAACTCCCGCTGCCCGAGGGGCACGGCCTGTCCGGCCTGACCCTGCGCGACGGCCTGCTCGGCTGGACCGAGACCTGGCAGGACGGCGACCGGACGGTGACCGCCCCGACCGTCTACTCCATCGCGGCGGGCAAGGTCACCGCCCAGTACACCGCGCACGCCCCGGCCGGCTCCGGGCCCAGCCTCACCTCCTCCACCCTGCTGGCGGGCGGGCGCCTGGTGTGGCTGGACACCCCCGCCGACCCGGCCGCGCGCAGCACCATCCGCTCGGGGGCGGTGGACGGCTCGGGGATCGTGGACGTGCTGTCCGCGAGCTCCCCGCAGGCCCCCCGGTTCGCCACGCTGACCGCCTCCGACCAGGCCGTCAGCTACCAGCTGACGTCGGCGAAGCCGGCCGGCGGCTGGACCAACGCGGCGCTGCCCAAGCTGTGGCAGGTGCCGTTGGCGGGCGGCCCGGCGCAGCGGGTCTCCTGCGACCGCGGCGGCCAGTACGCGGTGGCCGCCGACCGGGGCACCCGGGTGGTGTGGCTGGACGCCACGGCGGGGCGTGCCGACCTGGTGACCCGGGAACGCCCGGCGGGCGGCTGCTGAGCGCCGACTGCCGTCAACTCCCCCGCCGCCGCCCGTACTTCGCCGGGCGGCGGCGGGGGTGCTCGGCGTGCGGCGGGGTGCTCGGCGGGTGGCGGGCGGGGCGGCGGGTGGGCCCGCGGGTGGGCCTACGGCCCCCGGGGTCAGGCGTGGGTGATCTCGACCTTGGTGATCACCACGTCCTGCGCCGGGCGCTCGCCGTCGGTTTCCGCGGTGGCGATCGCGTCGACCACGGCCTTGGAGGCGGCGTCGGCGACCTGGCCGAAGATGGTGTGCTTGCGGTTGAGGTGGGTGGGGGTGCCCACCGTGATGAAGAACTGCGAACCGTTCGTCCCCGGGCCGGAGTTGGCCATCGCCAGCAGGTACGGCCGGGTGAAGAACAGCTCCGGGTGGAACTCGTCCGGGAAGGCGTAGCCGGGCCCGCCGGTGCCGGTGCCGGTGGGGTCGCCGCCCTGGATCATGAAGCCCTTGACCACCCGGTGGAAGGTCGTGCCGTCGTAGTACGGGCCGCTGCCCGGCTCGCCGGTGCGCGGGTCGGTGTACTCCTTGGCGCCCTCGGCGAGTTCGACGAAGTTGCGGACCGTCTTCGGCGCGTGGAACGGGAACAGTTCCAGCCGGATCGGGCCCGCCGTGGTGTGCAGGGTGGCGAACCGGGCGTTGGCCACGGGTGTCTCCTTCTTCGTCGGTCCTGTTCGGCGTTCGGATGGGCATCCTGGCACATGCGAGGATTCGTGGCCGAACCGGTAGGGGAAGTGGAGGTGGCCGTGGTGGTCGGAGCGGTGCTGGTCGGGGTGCTGGTGCTGGTGCTCGCCGGATGCGGGTGCGTGGTGTGGGCCGCGCGCGGCGGGCCGGGCTGGGTGCGCGCGGTGGCGGCGGTGACGCTCGGCGCGGGCGACCTGCTGCGCGGCGCGGAGCAGCGCCGGCGGCGGCGGGAGCGGCGCGAGCGGTGGATGCTGGGCCGGAGCAGCGGCGGCGAGGGCGGCGGGGACGGGAGCTGAGGCGTGACGGACGGACAGCGGCTGCGACGCGTCTTCGAGGTCGGGCTGGCCGACGCCCTGGCCGGGCACGGGGTGGCGACCTGCCTGGGTCTGGACGACCCGACCGAGGAGGCGCTGTGGGCGGTGTACGACGCCGCGACCGGCCACCGCACCGGCCCGGGGACGGTCGAGGAACTGGTGGCGGCAGCCCGTCGGACCTTCGAGGGGCAGCTGGACGGCAGCAACGCGGCGCGCTGGCGCGAGCAGCTCGCGCAGAAGTTCGCCGAACACGGGTACTGAGCCGAAGGCGCCGAGCCGGAGGCACTGAGTGGGGGCCGGACGCGGCGTGTCCCCGGCCGCCGTGGTGGGCACGGCGGCCGGGGACACGAGCGGGCGTCGGCCCTCGGTGTGTCAGCTCTCGGTGTGTCAGCTCTCGGCGGAGCGGCGGCGCGAGAGCGCGACCAGCGCCGCGCCCGCGGCCAGGGCCGCGGCGGCGCCGCCCGCCTCCCAGCCCAGGCCCTCGGTGCCGGTGGCGGCGAGCGAGCCGCTGCCGGTGGGAGCGCCGGTGACCGTGGTGGCGGTGCCCGTGGTGGCGGTCCCGGTCAGGGCGGCCGGCTGGACGGTCTGCGGCTGCTGGGCGCTCTGGTCCTGCTGCCCGGCGGGCTTGTCGGCCGGCTTCTCGGCGGGCTTCTCGGCGGGCTTGTCCGCCGGCTTGCCGGCGGCGGCCTCGTCCGCGGCGCGGGCCGTGGCCCAGCCCTCGGCGAGGAACGTGGCGATGTCGGCGTCGCTGCCCTCCATCGCCTTGCCGGCCGCCGCGCGTACGGCCGGGCCGCCGGTCTCCATCAGCTGCGAGACCTTGACGCGGTTGTCGGAGGCGCGCAGCTTGGGCAGGTCGCGCAGGAACTGGGCGACGTCGGCCGGGGTACCGGCGAGCGCCTTCTTGGCGGCGTCGAGGGTGTGCCGGCCGGTGTTCTTGTCGGACAGCGCGACGAAGACCGCGACGCGGTCGTCCGAGGCCTGGGCGGCGGGGTAGCCCTCCGCCAGCCACTTCGCGACCTCCGCGTCGCTGCCGTCCATCGCCTTGTTGGCGCCCTCGCGCACCTCGCGGCCGCCGGAGGCGAGCAGTTGGGCGACCTTGACCCGGTTGTCGTCGGCGCGCTGCCTGGGCAGCTCGGCCTCCAGGAAGTGCCGCAGCTGGGCGGCGCCGCCCTTGAGGGCCTGCTCCCCCGTCTCGCGCACGCCGCGGCCGGTGTTCGGGTCGGCCAGGATCTTCTGGATCTCGGCGCGGTCCGCGTCCTCGGCCTGGGCGGCCGGCAGGCCCTCCGAGAGGAACCTCAGCAGGTCCGCCTCGCTGCCCTCGAGCACCTTGCCGCCGGCCGCGCGTACGGCCGGGCCGCCGTGGTTCATGTACTGGGAGACCTTCACCCGCAGGTCGTCCAGGCGGTTCTTGGGGAAGTCGATCTCCAGGAAGTGCCGCAGCTGGGCGGCGTTGCCCTTGAGGGCCTGCTGGGCGGCCTCGCGCACACCGGGGCCGGTGTTCTTGTCGTCCAGGATCTTCTGGATCTCGGCGCGGTCGCGCTGCTCCTGTCCGTCGGGGGCCTCGGGGCGGCTGCTGTCGCCCGGGCCGCCGTTGGCGCCGTCGTCGCCGGGGGTGACGTCCGGCGTGGAGCCGGAGGCGGTGTCAGGACCGGAGAGCCCGGTGGGCCGGGGGGCGTCGGCGGCGGAGGCCGAGGAGGGGAAGAGGACGGCGGGCGCCAGGACCGCGGCGGCGACGACGGTGGACACCCGGGGCAGCTTCATGCGGGCAGACCTGTTTTTCCTGTGAAGAGATCTTGAACGCCCGACAGCATAGGCCCCTTTTTGCTATTGCCATACCAGGTATTTGCCGAGCTCTCCCGGACCGGGACAAACCGTTCCGGCGGACGTCACGGCCTGTCAGTGACAGCCCCTAGGGTGGGCGCGTGAGCTTTCATCTGGTCGTCGGACACGGGCCCGCCGGGGCCGCCACCACCCGCCTGCTGGCCGAACAGGGCCACGAGGTGCGGGTCGTCACCCGTACCGGGCGCCCCGCCGCCCCCGCCGACGGCGTCGAGCACCTCGCCCTGGACGCGAGCGACGCGGTGCGGTTGGCCGAGGCCGCGCGCGGGGCCGTCGCGATCCACGGCTGTGCCGCGCCGCCGCTGGCGCGGTGGGCCGGGCAGTGGCCCGCGCTCGCCTCCGCGCTGTGCGCGGCCGCCGAGGACAGCGGGGCGGTGCTGGTGATGCTCGGCAACCTGTACGGCTACGGCCCCGTGGACCGTCCGCTGACCGAGGACCTCCCGCTCGCCGCCACCGGCCCCAAGGGCCGGGTCCGCGCCGCGGCCTGGGAACAGGCCCGGGCCCTGCACGAGGCCGGGCGGATCCGCGCGGTCGAGGTGCGGGCCTGCGACTTCTTCGGCCCCGGCGTCACCGACGGCGGCCACCTCGCCTCCCGGGCCGTGCCCGCCCTGCTCACGGGCCGCCCGGTCACCGTCCTCGGCGACCCGGACGCCCCGCACAGCTGGACCTACCTGCCCGATGTCGCCCGCGCCATGGTCGAGGTCGCCGGCGAGGAGAGCGCCTGGGGCCGCCCCTGGCACGTCCCCACCGCGCCCGCCCTGTCCGTGCGCGCCATGGTCGAGCGCCTCGCCGCCGAGGCCGGCACCGACCCCGTCCCGGTGCGCCGCCTCTCCCCCGTCCTGCTCGCCGCGGCCGGCCTGTTCTCCCCCCTGCTGCGCGAACTGCGCGAGACCCGCTACCAGTTCGACCGCCCCTTCGTGGTGGACTCCACCGCCTACGAGGCCGCCTTCACCGTCCGCGCGACCCCGCTGGAGGAGCAGCTCGCGGCGACCGTCGCCTGGTGGCGCGAGCGGTCGTAGGCCCCCTGGGGGCTCAGTGCCCCTTGAGGCTGTCCGCGCCTCGGTAGCCGGCCGGCACGCCCTCGGCGATGATCACGTCCGCACTCATGTGCCGGGTGCGCAGCGGCAGGATGTCCCGGTAGGCGGGCGAGTCGTACCAGGCGCGGGCCTGCTCGTAGTCGGGGAACTCGATCAGGATCAGCCCGAGCGGGCCCCAACTTCCCTCCAGCGTCTCGAACGTGCCGCCGTGGACGACGAAGCGCCCGCCGAAGTCGTCGAGGGTGGCGTCGATCCGCTCCAGGTACTCCACGATGTCGGGGCACATCTCGGCGGCGTGGACCTGGGCGAGGGCGTAGGCGCTCATGTGCTGCTCCCGTGGCGGTGTCGGAGGGGCGCGTCGTGCTGACGTCTCCGACGGTAGGGCGCGGGGGGTGGCGGGCGAATCGGTCACGCATCAGTAGGGATGACGTAACCGGGCGAGGACGGGGCGCGGGGGGGGTGCGCGGCGGGTCCGAGAAAGCTCGGATACCGGCGGGTGACGGGTTCCTGACAGCCTGGGTGCCGGTCGGCCGGCCGTACCGCCTCTGCCCCGTACCCCCTCGATCTGGAGATCCCTTGCGCTCGCTCATCCGACGCATCGTCCTCTCGGCCGCGCTCGCCCTGGGCGGCCTGGCGCTGGCTCCCGGTGCCGCCTCGGCCGACACCCCCGCGACGGTCCTGTTCAACCAGGCCTCCGAACGCTGTCCCGACGGCGCGGTGTGGGACACCCAGGACATGCACCCCTGCGCGCCCTCGAACAACCCGGGCAGGTGGGTGTTCACCCCGGTCCCGGGCTGGAACGGCGTCTACACGATCAACAACGAGGCCGACAAGCGCTCCTGCCTGACCGCCTCCGACAGCCGCCCCGGCGGCACCCAGTGCTACGCGAACGTGACCAGCCAGATGTGGCGGATCACCCCCTACACGGCGGCCGGCCAGAGCGCGAAGTACGACATGGTCGGGGTGCGGATCCAGAACGTGTCCAGCTCGCTGTGCCTGGACAACACCGAGAAGAACTTCGGCGGCTGGAAGCTCTACATGTTCGGCTGCAACGACGGCGCCTACCAGCAGTGGAACATCTACCGCAGCAGCTACGAGGCCCTGTTCGGCCCGGTCGGCGCCCACAAGGGCATGACCTGGGCGAACCTGGAGCAGCGCGCCGACAACGTGGTGCACGTCGGCTACGACACGGCGAGCGACCCGTACCAGGGCGACACCCCGGCCGGCACCCGGCTGCCGGTGCTGTGCCTGCGCAAGGACGGCCGCCCCGCCCCGGCGGGCGTGCCCA
This sequence comes from Kitasatospora sp. NPDC040550, assembly GCF_055594965.1. Classification (NCBI taxonomy): domain Bacteria; kingdom Bacillati; phylum Actinomycetota; class Actinomycetes; order Kitasatosporales; family Streptomycetaceae; genus Kitasatospora; species Kitasatospora sp. NPDC040550. The sequence goes on from NZ_JBVIWC010000028.1 coordinate 56,114, forward strand.
CCAGCGGCTTCCACAGCTGGGCCGGCGGCGAGGTGAAGGCCACCGCGCCGGTGCCCGGCGCCCAGCTGAGCAGCCGGGCCGCCGCCGACCAGCTGTGCGCGGCCTCGTTCGGGGCGGGCTTCCGGATGGCGGAGTTCCACGACGCGTCGGGCTGGGGGCTGTGGGCCAACGGCACCCTGCCGACGCAGACCAGGTTCTGGACCGCGATCGACGACCAACCGGCCAACCCGTGGAGCTGACCGCCACGGCGGCGCACCACGGGTGATCGGGGGCGGGGGCGGGTGCCGAGCGGTGTGGCGCCCGCCCCCGAATTTTTCGGTCACCCTCGGCCTGCTCCCGGCCATTCGTTCGTACGTCCACCGGCAACGGGGGCCCGCTTCCCTAGCCTTCGGTCCGTGGCCAAACGACGTGACATCGAGCGGGAAGTGCTGGGCACCATCGGCGAACTGGCGGCCTCCCGGCTGCCCACGGCCGAACTGTTCCGGGAACTGCACGCCCTGCTCCGGGGCCCCCTCGGCTTCGACGGCGGCTGCTGGCACGGCACCGACCCGGTCACCGGGTTCCCCACCTCCACCGTCGCCGCCGGCCTCGACCCCGCCGGCTTCGAACAGGCCGTCCGCCTGGAGCTCCAGGGCGAGGACAGCACCACCTTCGAGGCCATCCGCGCCGCCGGGCAGCGGGTGCAGAGCATCGGCCGCGCCACCGGCGGCCACCCCGAACTCAGCATCCGCTACCGGGAGTTGCTGGCACCCTGCGGCTACAGCGACGAACTGCGGATCAACTTCGACCTCGGCGGCGGCCGCTGGGGCAGCGCCGCGTTCATGCGCGAGCACGGCCGCGACCCCTACGACCTGCCCGAACTGCGCCTGGCCGCCCGCATCGCCACCCCCGTCGGCGCCGCCCTGCGCGCCGCCCACCGCGCCTCACTGCGCGCCGCCCCCGCCGCCCCGCCCGCCCCCACCCCGGCCGTCGCCGTCCTCGACGCCCACGGCCGGCTGCGCTCCGCCGACACGGCCGCCCGCGACCTCCTCTCCCGGATGGCCGAACCCGCCGGCCTCACCGCGGGCGTGCCCAGCGGCTTCCTCACCGTCGCCCGCCAGGCCGCCCGCACCAACCGCCCCGCCGAGGTCCGCGTCTGCACCCCCGACGGCCAGTGGCTCGCCCTGCACGCCACCGCCCTCGACGGCCCCGCCGACGGCGTCGCCGTCATCGCCACCCCCGTCTCCCCCGTCCAGCACCTGCCCCTGGCCGTCCTCGCCCACGGCCTCTCCCCCCGCGAACAGCAGGTCGCCCTCCACGCGGTGCGCGGCGCCAGCACCAAGGACATCGCCGCCCTCCTGCACCTGACCGTCCCCACCGTCCAGCAGCACGTGGGCGCCATCCTCGACAAGACCGGCACCCGCACCCGCCGCGAACTCGTCACCCTCCTCATGTCCGGCCACCTCCCCACCCTCGGCCTGCCCCCGCCGTGACGGAGCCGGGAGCAGATCCGCTGCTACTCGGCCCGCCAATGGACGAAGCGGGGCGGTTGCTCACCCCACGTGACGACGGCGCCGACGGGGCTCGGGCTGATCCCGCCGGAGACCACCCCGTGGAGGAACTCGACCATGCCCGTACCGAAGAGCAGCGGTGCACCGCCGTTCCGGCCCAGGACGAGGACCGGCCACGCGTCGGGATCGTCACCGGCCGTCAGCCAACAGAGGGCGTCAGCGGTGCAGGAGACCCCCCAGGCGACGATCTGCTCGGCGGAACGCACCACCTCGGTCGGCTCACCGTCCTCCTCGAACAGCCACCGCGCCTCCTCCGTCATGCCGCGCATGCCCGGCCGCGGGGCATCCGCGGGCATCAGCTCGTCGGGGGCGAAGACGGTGAGGGAGCGATCGATCTCCCCCTGCCCGTACCGGGTGACGAACTCGGTGTAGTCACGCGGGAAACGGAAGCCCCACGCCGACTCGACCGCCGCCCAGTCACCGGACTCACCGCCCCCTTCGGGCGGGGGCATGAGACCCGGCATTCCATCGATGTCGAACGTGCCTGCCATCGAACTCCTGCTCCACCTCTCGGCCGGGCGCCACGGAACGCCGCAACGCCTCGTCGGATCGTACGGAGCCGCCCCGCCGCCCCGACCGTCCGGGCCCACCGCGACCGCCACCCGGCCACGGACGGGCCGATGCCGGACGCGACGTAGCCGTAGCGTCCTCGGCCTGCCGCCGGCGCGACAGGGCAGCGGCATGCACGGCCCTGACGGTTCGTGTAGCATCCGCCCAGCTCGAACACGTGATCATGCGAACGGGGTGGGACGGATGCCGCAGGAAGACGGCGACGGCAGGACGACGAAGCGGCGCCGGCAGGCCCTCGCCGTCGCGGCGGGGGCCTGCGTCCTCGGCGCGGCCGGGCTCGGCGGGGCCCTGCTGCTCACCGGCTCGCACGGCACCACCGCCCCGGCGGCGCAGGACGCGGCGGCCACGTCGAGCCCCTCCCCCGCGGCCCCGCCGTCCGCCACGCTGTCGGCCTCCCCCTCGGCCCCGGTCGAGGCGCCGACGACTCCCCCGGCGCCGGTGGAGACCGGGACGCCCACGGTCGTCCCCGCAGCCGAGCAGGCCGAGGACGGGGCCGAGGCCACGCCCGAGCCCGCCGCCACCAAGCCGGCCCCGGCCCGCCCCCGCACCACCCAGGCCCCGGCCGCCCACACCCCGGCTGCCCCGGCGAAGAAGCAGCCCGCGGCCGAGCAGCCGCCCGCCCCCGAGCACACCGTCCCGCCCAGGCCGGTGCCCGAGGCCCCGGCCCCGGTCCGGACCGACACCCCCTGCCCGCCCGGACAGGGCATCACCTACGCCGGCTGCCGCCCGTTCGGCCCGGTCATCACCCTGGGCCCCACCACCCCGCACGGCTGACCGCCCCAGGACCGGACGTCAGGGCCGACGGCGGACCACGGCAAGAGCGAGCGCCGCACGTCGGGGCCGATCGACCGGTCGATCAGCTCATCAGCGTCGGGGAACTCCCCCGTCAGTACCGCAGCCAGGAAGCTGGTCATGCCGTAAACGCACGAAGCGTCCGAGCGCGCCGCCACCGGTGTGGCGACGCGCTCGGGTTCGAGGCTCTGTGTGTCAGCTCCTCGGCCCGCCGGTAAGCGAATCGAGCCCGTCAGGCCTCCGCTGTCCAGTCACCGGGTGGCGCGGGGACGCTGACGGTTCCACAGTCATGGCTCGGGCGCCGACGGACGGAGGCCTCAGGCCCGACGTCCGTCAAACTCCCCGGAATCGAAGGATTCGCCGGTCCAGGGACCGATGCCTTCCTCCTCAGACGGCAGGACTCCAGCCAGCGCATGAACGTGGGCCGCGCCCTGATGCTCAACGCCACCAACTCGCCCGTGAGCACCCCCGCACACGCCTGGCCCAGGTGCTCGACCCTGCCGGCCCCCGCACAGCACGAGCGGTCCTCCGTAAGATTGGGTCAGCACCGGCCATTCATCCGGCCTCGGGTCGTCCATCAACCACAGGTTGTCGTCACCGCCGTCATCCCCGCCCCATCGGAGGACTCGATCGGCCCGCAGGTTCTCGCTGCCGGGCTCAGATGAACGCAGCAGCCCGCCCCGAAAGGTCCTGGTCACATCGATCAATGACGCGGTACGCCGAGTTCGCGCTCGGCCACCGAAAGCGCCTGCGCGTCCGGCGGGGCTCCGGCGCGCCTTCCCGCGCACATGGGAAGCACCTCCAGCAACGCCGACAGCACGTGCGACGTCATGGCTTACTTTGCCACCACCCAGCACAGCGCCTAGGTACGGTCTTTCAGGGCTCCAACGACCGCCACATAGCGGGCTCCAGAGACCGATCAACCAGGTCATCGGCGTCGGGGAGTTCGCCGGCCAGGACGGCAGCAAGGAAGTCGGCCATACCTCCGTCGAAGCGGAACATCTCACTGGTCCTGTAACGCCACACCACGACCGGCCACTGATCAGGCTCCCCGACCGAAGTGTCCCAACAGAAGAAGTCGGTAGAAGTGTTGTTCGCCCACGCTAGCAGACATCCCTTCACCGGAAACGGCTCGTACGGGCGACCGTTCTCCGGGTCCCAGCTATACCACTCCTCCAACATCTCCCCGACGTCCTTGTTGAACTGGTAGAAGCCCTCGAACCTCTCCCCATTCGAAATGCCAGGCTCGAAAGAAGGCGATGCGACCAGCAGATCACCGAAGTACTGGACCACACCGTACCGCTCCACGAACTGCCGGTAGTCCAGTGGCAGCTGAACGCCGAGCCGCTCGACGGCCCCCTCCCAAGGCACCTCGACGCGCTCACGCCCGGGTTCGCCCATCATGCCCTCAAGACGACCAATATCGCCGACCAACTTTTTGCCTCCCTAGTCTCCGAGTTGAACCATCTGACCATTAGGCGCAGTCTTTTGATTACTCACGGGCCGCGCCCCAAGCGGTATCTGCCTACCATCAGCAGCCTCTCCAACGGCCACCATGAAGAATCCCATTGGGATTCTGCTTGATGACGTGCGATAGATCGGCTCGACGAAGTAATTGACGACCATCCCACGCTTCAGGGCATTACCCACGATGTTCTGTTCAAAATCCCTCATGCCGCTTGTAGTTGTATTGACTCCGACTTGGAAGCACGGCGCAAGGTTACTAGCCAGACCTCGGCCACCGAATTCCCGAGCAATGAAGTGACAACGCGCCAGCAGCCCCCTGCTCTGCGAAAGATTCCAACCCGCCTTGGTTGCAGCCTGCTTGGCTTCGGCCCAGCCGGTGATATTGCCGTCCGCCCCTGTGCCTCGATCGCTGTACGGCTTGCCCACCAGGCAGGCTACGGCACCCGTGGGACGCTTGACCCCAGGACTGCCTGCGACGTCCTCCAGGCTTCCGTACATGATCCACCCCGCTCCGGTTCCGTCCTTCTTGTCGGTGTCGGAGCCCGCTGGGCGGTGATTCAGGCAGTTGTCCGGGTTGCTCCTCTGGGCCGGCGGGTTGCTCAGGATGATGGCCGGCTGGGGTCCGGGAGCGGATGCGACCGTGGTCGGGGCGACGTTCTGCTGGACCGTCAGCATCGCGGAGAGGCTGGCGGAGCTGTAGGAGGCCGCGATGACGTTGAGGGACTGGTGGGGGTCCGGCGGGGACCAGTCGAGCGTGGGGGCGGGGCGCTCGACGGCGGGCTTGGTCTTGTCCCACAGGGGCTTGGGGGGCTCGGGGTGGAAGACGGCGGGGCGTGCGTTCGAGGTGGGCCGGCGGCAGGTGTTGCCGTTGGTGCCCGACGACCGGGGGCTGCTCACGCCGCTCGGCCTCGGGTCCTCCTCGGAGGACCGGCCGGTCGGACTCTGGGTGGAGGACGGGGTGGGCCGGGAGCTGTGCCGGGCCTCCCACTGCTCCTGGTAGTACTCGCTGAGGTCGTAGGCGCCGTTCGACGGGCCGAAGAAGCCGACGATGTTCACCGGGTTCGTGTAGGACGCGGTGTAGCGGTTGTTGATCGGGGTCCTACCCGTATAGGTGTTGACCTGGTCGGCGTACGACTGGGAAGCCGTGGGCTTGCCCGGGGTCGGCGCCGCCTTCTGCTGGCCGGAAATACGAGCAGTGCCGCGCTCGAGGTCGATACCGCTCCTATTGGGGCCGGCCGGCCGCTCGATGACCGTGTTGGACCTGCCCCCGACGACGGGCTCCCCGACGCCGCCTCCTAAGCCGTGGTGGTGCCGTCGGCCGTCCAGGAGGTGAGGCGGTCGGCCAGGTCGTAGCCGTAGCGGTTGTCCTTGACCGGGTCGCTGGCGCCGCCGCTGACGGTCTTGCGGGTGAGGCGGTCGTCGAGGTCGTACTCGTAGGTCGTGCCGGACAGCGGGGTGCCGGTGCCGCCGACGGCGAGCAGCTGGTCGCCCTCCACGCGGTGCGCGGCACCAGCACCAAGGACATCGCCGCCCTCCTGCACCTGACCGTCCCCACCGTCCAGCAGCACCTGACCGCCCCCACCGTCCAGCAGCACGTGGGCGCCATCCTCGACAAGACCGGCACCCGCACCCGCCGCGAACTCGTCACCCTCCTCATGGCCGGCCACCTCCCCACCCTCGGCCTGCCCCCGGCGTGACGGGCCGGGCCGGTGGGCCCGAGTGGACTTTGGAGGCGGCCGACCGCGAGCGGCGGGGCAGGCCGGTTGGATCCGCTGGCCGGCCGTCTGTCAGCCTCAACGGGGTGGTTCTCGAAGCCAGGATCTACTCCACCCAGTTCCAGTCGCCCTGACAACGCCACAGCGGCTCATCCGTGCCGGACGGCGCCACCTCGTCCGCGTACACGTACGTGCCTTCGAGAACGGCGAGGAGAAACGCCGCGAAACCGCCGTCGAAACGGTCCCACTCCTCCAGGCTCCGGTAGAACGCGACCACCGGCCAGGCGTCCGGGTCGTCGCCCTCCGTCAGCCAGAAGAACTGGTCCGCGTTGAGATTCGAGCCCCAGGCCAGAAGGCCACCCGGTTCGGGGTGAACCAGGTACGGGCAGTCCTCATCAGCCGCCAGTTCCGCAGCGATCCCGTACGTGGTCCAGCGAACGAAGCCTGGGAAGCCGACGATCGGCCCGCCGTCGTAGGACCACAAGGTCGGCACCGAAACGGACAACTCGCCATTGATCCGCACACACCCGTAGCGATCCACGAACTCCTGGTAATCCAAGGGGAAGGCGAAACCGACCTCGGCGACGGACCGCCCCCACGGGGTGGCGGCAGGCCTTCGCATGGGATCACCAAGGATGTCCGACAGACGACCGATCCTCATATTGCTCATTCTCCTTCCAGCGGTCTGACGGAGTCAGTTGCCTGGGTTGATCGCCTGATTTCGACCATTGAATCGGGAGTTGTCCACGTAGGTGTACTGCTCGGCCACGTCGCCAAGAGGCACTCCGTCGACGTAGGTGTTGGACGGCTGCATCCTTCCCGTGGGTGGCAGGTACCCGCACTGCGTTCAGGGCGGCTATGTGGTCCTTGAGTTCGTCGATCCGCTTGTTCGAGCCCACCACACCCTCGGCCCGGCCGCGTGAGGCAGCCGGGCCGAGGGGGCGAGTGAGGGGTCTCGAGCGCGAGGGGATGGTCAGCCGAGGACGGTCAGTCCCACCAGAAGATCCACTGGTGGGAGTCGACGAGTTGTTCGGCGTAGGCGGTGAGGGTGCCGGCGCCCTGGTGGACCTGGTCGGGGCAGAAGGCGGTGTGCTCGGCGGCGAGGGGGAGCGCCTCGGCGACGGTGGCGGGTGGGGCGGGGACGCTCAAGTGGAGTGTGTCGAAGCCGACTTCGACGAGCTGAGCGCCGAAGCGGCGCTCCCAGTCGGCGAGGACGGCGGCGATCTTGGCGGTGTCGTTCTCGTGGTTGAGGGGGCCGCTCCAGCCGCACCGGGCCAGGGCCTCGGCGCCGCTTCGGGCCGGCACCAGGCCCAGCCGTACGTCCTTGAAGGACGCCAGGATCTCGGCCAGGCCGCGGGCCTCGGCGTCGGCCGCTCCGGCGGGGACGGTGACGGCCGGGGCGAGCCCGGGCCAGGTCGGGCCGTAGGGGGCGAGGACCTCGGCGAGTTCCCCGTCGTCGTGGCCGCCATCGTCCTCGCCGCCCGCTTCCCACCAGGTGCGCAGCAGGGCCGCCGGGTCGTACCACTCGAAGTCGCTGACCTGGTCCGGGAAGAGCTCGCCGGACAGCCAGGGGCGGAAGTCCGGGTCGCCGGCACTCAGCGGGCTCAGCAGCAGCGGCCACAGTCCGCTCCGCGGGTGGGCGCGGTGCAGCTCGGCGCACAGGCCGGCGGGCGCGGGCCCGTCACTGATCCACAGTAGCGGCTGCGTGCCCGCCCCCTCGTCCCCGACGACGGGACGGCCGGGCGGCAGCGAGGCGGGCAAGGCGACATCGAAAGGCCAGGTCATGCGGTGAACCGTAGGGCCGGGCACTGACAGGGGGCCGGCCGGTGATGGTCAGTCGGGGCGCTGGCCGTGGAGGAGGAGGGGCAGGGCGCGGCCGGTGAGGGCTTCGGTGGTGCGGGCGGCCTGGGAGGGGGCCATGTGGTTGGGGAGTTCGTGGACGGGGACGAAGCGGGCGCCGAGCAGGCGGCTGCGCTTCTGCGGGGGGACGGTGACGGGGTGGTCGTCGCGCAGGGTGCCGCCGTCGAAGACGACGTTGAAGCGCTCCAGGTAGCGGTCGGAGGGGGTGTAGTCCAACGCCACGGCGTGGGTCAGGCGCAGGATGATGCCGGTCTGCGCGTGGAGGTGGCGGGCGGCGGCGCGGTGCGGGGGCTCGTTCACCTTGCCAGGGCCGCCGGGCAGGATCATGCCGTCCAGGTAGTCCGGATCCACCAGAAGGACGTCGCCGCGCTGGTTGCGGACGAGCACGAGGCAGCCGAGGCGGCAGATGGGGGGCTTGGCGAGCAGGCGGGGGTCGTGCACGGGGAGTTCACTTCCTGAGAGCGCAGAACAACAGGAGGGCGAAGCAGGCCCACCAGAGCAGGCGGGCGAGGAGTTCAGTCGTCATACGTGAGGCGCTCGTAGCGCAGGCCCTTGCGCAGCAGGTCGACGATCCGGAGGAGATCGAGGGGGCGGGCGGTGAGGTGGAGCAGGTACTCGCAGGTGGAGCGGCCGGTGTCCCAGTCCACTTCCAGGGTCGGCAACTTGACCCGGCCCAGGGCGAGGACGGTGGTGAGGTCATCGAGGACGGCGGCGGCCTGCCGGCGCTGCTCGGCGGTGACGCGGGAGAGGGTCACTACTCCCCCGGCCGCTTGTGGACCTCGAACAGGCGCCAGGCCGAGAAGGCCTCGGTGAAGGAGGAGAAGCCGCTGCGCTCACCGTCGGGCTTGCACAGCCACGCCCCGGTGCACTCGTTACGCACCCGGTAGCACCGGGCCTCGGTGTCCCACCGGACACCGTAGCCGTGGAGGCGGGGGGCTTGGTCTTGGGTCATGGCAAGGGAACTCTCTGCGATGGGAGTTTCACGTTCTGTTGCACATGGTGGCCCAGCACCACCTAGCATCGGAAGCGTCAAACAACTTGACCCAGTGGGCTCGTAACTTTGGAGCAGCCATGGTGAACATCAAGGAGATCGACCCGGCGTCGTCCCCGTGGGCCCCTTTCGGGATCCAACTCCGCAACTCACGAAGGGCTGCGGGCCTCAAGCAGGGTCAGCTCGCGCGCAAGTGTGGGGTCAGCGCGTCGTACGTCTCGTTCGTTGAACTTGCGCGTCGGCCCCCGAGTGAAAAGTTTGCTACCAAGGCCGATGAAGTCCTCGGAACGGGCGGGACCTTGATGCTGATGTGGTGGCAGCACAAGCACACGGCGCTGGTTCCGGGCTTCCCCGAGTACGCCAACTACGAGAACCGCGCGGCTGAGATCCGGCTCTTCTCGATTGACATTGTGTCGGGTCTGCTGCAAACACCGGCTTACGCCAGCGCCTGGGAAGCAGGCAACGTTCGACGTGGCAACGCCACTCCCGAACAAGCCGAGGAAAGACTCAACTTCCTCATGACGCGCCAGCAACTCCTGAACCGCGCACCGGCTCCGATCCTCCATGCGGTTCTCGACGAGAGCTGTCTGCGGCGGCCCATAGGAGGAGCGAGGGTGATGGTCGAGCAACTGCTGCACCTTGAACGGATGGCAGGGAACCCCAACGTTCTTCTCCAGGTAGCCCCCTTCTCTCTCGCCGAAGAGCGCCCGTTCAGCTCGCACGTGACGCTGCTGACCATGCCGGACCGCAAGCTGCTCGGATATGGCGAGACCGAGGCTCGGGGCTACCTGGATCGCAATATCGACACTGTCCTTCCGCTGTCCAGGGGCTACGATCGGCTCCAGATCGAGGCACTGAATCAGGCCGCATCGATGGAGAAGATCCGTGCGGTACGGAAGGGCTATGAGGATGGATGTTGACCTGACCCGCGCTAGTTGGCGCAAGAGCACGTACAGCGGGGGGCAGAACGGCTGCATCGAGGTTGCCGACGGGTTCACCGGCATCATGCCCGTCCGCGACTCCAAGGACCCCTCCGGCCCCGCCCTCGTCTTCCCCGCTGACGCCTGGCAGTCCTTCGTGACCGCCGTCCGCACCGGCGAGTTCGACGCCCGCTGACCCCAGCAATCAGCCCCGCCGCCCCGGCCCCCGGGGCGGCGGGGCCGTCTCCACCCCTCCCCCAGGTTCAACTCCCCTGGCCACCAAGGCTCCAGGGATTGGCCAAGCTCTCCGGCATCGAGGACGTGGAGACCCGTTTCAGAGCCCCCAGGAGGGGCCGAACCATTTCGGCCCCTCCGTCTCCTGCTTCGCCGAGGACATCGAGGAACTCCGGTCCCGGGGGCGTGACATCCGCACCGCCCCGCTGGACGCATAGGAAGTCGGACCCGCCGACTTCCCACTCCCCCAGGAGGGATCCGCCACCACGGATTCCTGGCCAGGTACAGCGCACCACCCGTGCCGCTGCCCCGGCCCCGGCCCCGGCCCCGGGGCAGCGGCGCCCCCGACGCTCCCGCCACGCGCGCCGGTTGCCGGCGGTCAGCCGCGCACGTGCAGCCCGAAGCCGGTGCGGCCGGCGGGCTCGAGGCCCGCTTTCAGGTGCAGCGAGGGGATCTCGTAGTCGCCGAGGTTCTGGCGCCGGAACGCGATCGGCTCGGTCGACTCCAGGGTGAGCAGGCGCTGTTCCCAGGCCTTGGCGACGTCCTGGTAGTCCGCGCCGGTCATCCGGTCGGCGCCGTGCAGCACGAACGGCGGCAGTACCTCGATGCCCGGGTAGTAGAGGATGCCGTGCTGGATCGGGAACAGCAGGTCGTCGATCGGGCCGTTGATCCCGCGGGCGGCGTAGTGCGACTGCGGGCCGCCGGTGGTCACCGACAGCAGCGCCCGTCGGCCCGCGAGGGTGCCCTCGCCGAAGCGCTCGCCGTACTTGGTGTCGCTGTGTTCGCCGACGCCGTACGCGAAGTGGTACGTGAACACCCGGTCCACCCAGCCCTTGAGGATCGCGGGCATCGTGTACCACCACAGCGGGAACTGGAAGATGATCGTGTCGGCCCACAGCAGCTTCTCCTGCTCGGCGCGGACGTCGGGGGTGAGCGTCCCGGCGTCGAAGGCCCGGCCGGAGTCCAGGGCGACCTTCAACGGACTCGAGGCGTCGGGGCCGTAGTCCGCGGCGTCCACGACCGCCTTCCAGTTCATCGCGTACAGGTCGCTCACCCGTACCTGGTGCCCGGCGGCCTCCAGGGTGGTGACCGCGAGGTCTTTCAGCGAGCTGTTGAGCGACGTCGGCTCCGGGTGGGCATGGACGATCAGCGTCTTCACGGGGGAACTCCTTCGGATCGGTTGCCTTCGATCCTGGGCGCTGCGGCGTCCGGCGTTCAGGGGCGCCGCTTCCGTCGGACGGGACTTCCTGGTAACGGCAGGGCCACCTTCGCGGGCTCCGCCACGGGCTCCGCCGGGGCCATACTGGGGGGCATGGACGATCTTGCGGGCTTCCTGCGGACCCGGCGTTCCCGGGTTGTCCCGGCCGCCGTCGGCATCCCCACCGACAGCCGCCGCCGGGTCGAAGGGCTGCGCCGCGAGGAGGTCGCGCACCTGTCCGGAGTCAGCGTCGACTACTACGTGCGCCTGGAGCAGGGCCGTTCGACCCAGCCCTCCGAGCAGATCCTCGACGCGCTCGCCCGCGTCCTCGGCCTCGACGAGACCGAACGCGGGCACCTGCACCGGCTCGCCCGGCAGCACCGCCGGCGGGCGAAGGCGCCGGGCGGGCGGGTGCGGCCGGAACTGCTGCGCGTCCTCGACCTGGTCACCGACGCACCCGCGCTGATCACGAACCACCGCCTCGACGTGCTCGCCGGGAACCGTCTCGCCGGACTCCTCTACGGCCGACCGATTCCGGGCCTGAACACCGCCCGGCACCTCTTCCTCGAGGAGGCCGAGCACGGCCTCTACGCGGACTGGGAGAACTGCACCCTCGACGTGGTCGGGCACCTGCGCCTGGCCGCCGGCAAGTACCCCGAGGACTCCCGCCTGGCCGCGCTCGTCGGCGAGCTGGCGATGGGCAGCGAGCGATTCCGCCGCCTGTGGGCCCGCGCGGACGTGCGCGCCCGCACCCACGGACGCAAGGCCTACCGGCACCCGCTGGTGGGACCGCTGGAACTGCACCACGAGAACTTCGCGCTACCGGACGAATCAGGCCTCGAGCTGCTGGTGCTGTCCGCTGCCCCCGGCAGCCCCGCCGAGGACGGGCTGCACCTGCTCGCGCGCCTGGACACCGGCCGCGGTGACGCACACCCCGCCGTGGACGCCGCCCGGCTCCGCGGGTGACCCGATGCCGCCGCCGTACCCGCTGAACGGTCCGATGTCCGTGGACGGCGAGGAGTTCTGCTCGCGGGGCTACGACGTCCGCACCGCCGCAGCGGGCGCGTGGGAAGTCGGCCGTGCCGACTTCCCGTTCCGCCGCACCGCCGCACCGCCCGGCCGGGGCCGTCGGCCGGCGCCGGTCAGGATGCGGCGGGCAGTTGCGCGGCGATCTCGGCCAGGACCCGGGCGGCCGGTTCCGGGGCGGCCAGCCACTTGAGGTGGCTGCCGGTGAGCGTGCGGACGGTGTAGGGGTTCCCGGGCGTCAGGGCGTCGGCCTCGCGGATCATCCGGTCCTGCATGGCGAGCGGGATGCTGGCGTCCTCGGTCAGCCGGACGTACGTCCTCGGGATCCGCCCCCAGGTGTCGGGACGGGCCCGGTCGTCGGGGGTGCCGGCGTCGAGGTTCTCGTCGGGCTGGAGGGTGTTGAGGAGGACCAGGAACTCCTCGTCCGTCCCGTCGGCGAACAGGGCCGCCTTGAAGGCCGCGAGGGCGGCGGGGTCGGCGGTGCGGAAGTTCGAGCGCAGCAGCCCGAGTTCGGCGGGGTTGCCGACCAGCGCGGAGGCCAGTGCGGCGGGGTCGACCGCGGCCATCTCGGGCTCGGCGTAGTAGGCGCTGACGTCGAGGTCGACGGGGCACCAGGAGGAGACGTACACGAGGTGGTCGATCAGGTCGGGCCGCTGGTTGGCGGCGACGGTGGCCGTCAGGCCGCCGCGGCTGTGCGAGAGGAGGAGGACGGGCCCGTTGCGCTTGGCCCGCTCCAGGATCCCGATCAGGTGCGCGGCGTTGTCGGCGAGCGTGACGCCCTTGATGACCCCGGGCGTCGCGGCGAGTTCGGCGAGGTCCTGCGGCGCCTGGTAGGCGCGCGGGTAGGTCGCGGCGAGGCCGTGTCCCGGGAGGTCGACGGCGACCGAGCGGTGCCCGAGGAGGCCGAGTTCGGCCTGGAGCGGGGCGAAGGAGAAGGAGTTGGCGAACGCTCCGTGGACCAGGACGAACGTCGGCTGCATCTGGGCTACGACTGCCTTTCCGGGGCTGCGGCGGTGTCGGCGGCGGGGCGGCGGGGCGGCGCACAGTCACCGGGGTGGCGTGCGAACGGCCGCCCGCTGCCGGGGAATTCACCCTACTCGGTGAAGATCATCCGCACTACCCCCGGACGGGACCGGGCCGGGCCGGGACCGACCGGGCCGGGCCGGGACCGACCGGGCCGGGCCGGGACCGACCCGCCGTCAGGTCCAGGGCAGGGCGGAGCGGGTGCGCCAGTAGGCCTCGGCGGGTTCGGGCATGGCGGCGAGGGTGGCGAGGTCGTCCGGGGTGGGGGTGAGGTGGGCGGCGGCGAGGTTGGAGGTGAGTTGGGCGGGGGTGGCGGCGCCGGAGAGGACGACGTCGGCCCAGGGCTGGGCGGCGGCGGCCGCCAGGGCGAGGGCGTCGGGGGTGGTGGCGGTGCGGGTGGCGAGGGCGCGCAGGGCGGCGGTGTCGTCCCCGGTGGCGTTGCGCCCGGCCAGGCGGCCGTTGGCCATGCCCTCCTTGACCACGACCAGCCAGCCGGCCCGGTGGGCTTCGGCGAGGGCGGGGGCGGCGGAGGTCTCCAGCAGGTTCCAGGTGGCCTGGACGGCGCTGAACAGCGGCCGGCCGTCGACGGTGACGGCCAGGGCCCGGCGGATGGCCTCGGCCTGGGCGGGGCCGCTGGTGGACAGGCCGACCCGGACGCCCTCGGCGGCGAGGGCGGCCAGGCGCCGGTGCAGGGCGGGGTCGGTGAGGGCGGGGCTGTCGGTGGTGACCGAGTGGACCAGGTAGACGTCCAGGCGGGGGCCGAGCAGGGCGCGGGTCTCGCGGATCTGCCGGTCGTACACCGCCGTGGAGTGCTCCTTGACCTCGTGCGCGGTGACGCCGGTGGTGCGCCAGTCGGCCGTGTAGGTGTAGCCCCACTTGCTGCCGACCGTCACCTCGGCGGCGGCCTCCGGGTGTTCGGTGAGCCACTGGGCGAGGAACTCCTCGGCGCGGCCGTAGGAGCGGGCGGTGTCGAAGTAGCGCACCCCGGCGGCGCAGGCGGCGTCGAGGAGGGTGTGGGTGCGCTCGCGCAGGGCCTCGACGGTGCGTTCGGCGGGCAGGTCGGCCGCGCGCCCGAGGGTGATGTAGCCGGGTCGGCCGACCGCCGCGGTGCCCAGGCCCAGCCGGGCGCGGGCCGGGGTCCTGGGGGTGGGGGCGGGTTCGGTCGGCATGCTGGCTCTCCTCGGGTGGCGCGACGGTGCTCACCTGGGACTTTAGGGGACCGCCCGCAAGGCCGTCGGCAGCGGGGCCGGGGCCGGGGCCGGACCCGTCGGCTGGTCCAGGCGCAGCACGACGTTGACGTAGTCCCGCGGTTTGCCCGGCCAGTGCCGGTCGTTGCTGGTGAGAAGTCGGCTGCGCACGCCGTCGCGTTCGGTGAGCGGTCCGGTGGTGGTGCGCAGGTTGGGTTGCCAGTCGCGGCCGCGCGGGCGGTGTTCGAGGGTGAGGGTCCAGTGCTCCCCGTCCACCTCCAGGACGGCGCCGGGGCGTCCGGGCAGTACCCGGGTGCCGTACGGGCCGCGGACGACCGCCCGTTGGGCGAAGTCGGCGTTGCAGCCGACCACGGTGATGCGCCAAGCGCCGTGGAACCTGAGCACGTTCGCCTCCCGCCCTCGCGGCGCGCCGTCGGCGACGCGCCTCCGTCGGGGTCAACGGATGCGGGGCGTGCGGAGGATCAGACGGAGGGTGACCGGACGGCTGCCGGGCGTGTCGGCGGGGCGGAGTGGGCGGTCCGGGCGGTGTGGGCGAGGGGCGGGTGGCCGTGGGCGGTGCGGACGGGGCCGTGGACGCGGTCCGCGCGGGAGGCGGCGGTTACGGGGGCAGCAGCCACTGCGGTGGCGGCCGCCGGGGCGGTGGCCGTGCGGACCGTCCGGGCCGTGCGGGCGGCCCGGACGGTCCGGACGGGGACCAGGCGCAGCAGGAGGACGGGCCGGGCGGCACCTGCGACCGTGGCGGCGCCGGCGGTGCGGTGTGCCCGCGACGGTCTGCCCGCGCGGCGCGGTGTCCACGGGCGCCCCCTTCTCGCGTCGTGCCGTCGGGGGCGGGCCGGTGGGGCTGTCCCCTGCCGGGCGGCGGTCCGGTGGGGACGTCAAGTGCCGCAGGTACGGGCTGGTGTGAGGGTGCGTCAGCTCGGGTCGGCGGTGCCTGCGGGCCTGCCCGTCCAGGATGTCAGCCGACCCTACGCGGGTCAACTGGCGTTGACTGCGGGTATCTTCTGATCCATGCCAGCTGATGCCGTTCGGCTATCGTGACCTGGCCGGCCCTGTCCGTCCGCCGAGGTCGCGGCGCGGAGGGCCCGGGCGTGAGGAAGGTGGGGCATGACGGAGTCGACGGGGGACGGCGTTCAGGCGGGACCGGAGGGCGCTCCACCGGAGCCCGCCGGGGACGGCACCGAGAACGCGGACACGGGAGCGGGCACGGGGACAAGTACGGCGACGGGTACGGGAACGGGCGCCGACGCGGACACCGGCACGGACCCGGACGCGGGCACCGGCCCGGAGACGGACGGCCCCGCGAGCACGGAGGCCGGCGGGCTGTCGGTCCGGATCGAGGCCCTCTTCCACACCGTGCGCCGCCCCGACCGCGAGCAGTACACCAACGAGGAAGTGGCCCGGGCCTGCCGTGAGGCGACCGGGGAGTCCTTCTCCACCACCTACCTGTGGCAGCTGCGCACCGGGCGCCGGGACAACCCGACCAAGCGCCACCTGGAGGCGCTGGCCCAGTTCTTCCAGGTCCCGCCCGCGTACTTCTTCGACGAGCAGCAGGGCGCCGAGATCGCCAAGGAGCTGGCCCTGCTCGGCGCGCTGCGCGACGCGGGGGTGCGCAGCCTGGCGCTGCGGGCGGTGGGCCTGTCGCCGGAGGGCCTGGACACCGTCAGCGAGTTGGTCGACGTGATCGCCCGCCGGGACGCGGCGCGCAAACGCCCCTCGCCCTGAGCGCGGGCCGCGCCACCCCGCAGGGCCGCCGGAGCGCGGGGACGCCGGAGCGCGGGGCGGGCGCAGGAGCGTCGGACGCCCGTGCGGAGGCGCCGGCGGAGGAACCGTAGGGGTGGAGCGGTGAGGGGAGCTCGGGTTGTGGGGTGACTTGTGGGGCGGCCGGGGCTACCGGTCCACGCTGCGGCGCTGTCGCCGGATGGCCGAACAGCTGGAGCTGCCGCGCCCGTTCGACCCGGTGGTGCTGCTGGAGCGGCTGGCGGTGCGGCGCGGACGGCCGATCGAGCTGCTGCCGGTGCCGGCCCGCCCGCACGCCCCCTGCGGGCTGCTGGTCTCCACCCTGGAGGCGGACTACATCCTGTACGCGGCGGACACCGGCGTGCTGCACCAGCGGCACATCCTGGTGCACGAGATCGCGCACCTGCTGCTCGACCACGCCGGCTCCGCGCCGCTGGCCCCGGCCGCCGCGCTGCTGCCCAACCTCTCCCCCGCGCTGGTGCAGCGGGTGCTGGGGCGCACCAGCTACGACGAGCCGCAGGAGCGGGAGGCTGAGCTGCTGGCCTCGCTGATCCTGAGCCGGGCGGACCGGGCCGACGCCGCCGACCGATCAGGGGCCGGGCCGGCGCCGGCCGGCGGGTCGCTGGACGCGCTGGGCGTCCTGCTGGCCGCCAGGCGGCACGGCGGGCCGGGGACTGACGGACCGACGGACACCGGGCCGACGGACACCGGACCGGAGGACACCGGACCGGAGGACGACACACCTCAGGGACGCCGACCGTGAGCGAACTCGCCCTCTACCCCGTCGGATTGTTCTTCGTCCTCAGCTCCGCCCACTTCTCCCGCAGCCGGATCGACTCCCGCGCCGCCGCCCGCTTCACCTGCTACGGCACGGCCCTGCTCGGCACCGCCCTGCTGGTACTCGCCCCGCCGACCGTACGGGCGGTGCAGGACACGGGGGTTCCGGTACTGGCGGTGCTGGTGATCGTGCTGGGCGACGGGCTGCGCGACGGCGCGGCCGCGGCGATGCGGCTGCTCGTACCGGCACTGCGGGCAGCCGATGCCGCGAGCGCGGCCGGCATCGACGCCGCCGCCGATGCCGCCACCGCCACCGCCACCGCCACAGAGCCTGTACGGCGGGAGGTGCGGGGCGGACTGGCCCTGCTGGCCGGGGTGCTGGGGCTGCGGCTGGCGCTGATCACCGCCGCCGCGCCGGGCCTGGCGGGCCAGGACCTGACCGTCGGTCCCGAGCTGTCGGCCCGGCTGGCGCTGGCCGGGTACACCGCCGTGGGCATGCTGCACACCGCGGTGTGCCTCACCGCGCTGCTGCGCGAGCTGGCCCGGCGCGCCCGCGCGGCCGGGCCCGGGCGGCTGGGCACCGGGCTGCGGCTGCTGGCCGGCGGGCTGGTGGCCGGGCTGCTGTGGAACGCGTGGAGCGTGGACGACGTGCTGCGCGCGGCCGTCACCGGCAGCCAGGACGGCCCCGAGGACCTCCTGTGCGCGGTGCTGGGCGGGCTGTGCGCGGCGCTGATCGCGGCCGGCCTGGGCAGCACCCTGTGGCCCGCGGCGACCGGGGCGGTGCGCGGCTGGCTGCGCGCCCACCGCCGCTACCGGGCGCTCACCCCGCTCTGGCGCGACCTGCACACCGCGCTGCCGGAGATCGCCCTCGACCCGGCCCGTCGGCTGGCGCTGCCCCCGCGCGACCCCCGGTTCGCGCTCTACCGGCGGATCATCGAGATCCACGACGCCCGCCTGATCCTGCGCCAGCACCTGGACCCGCGCGCCGCGCAGTGGCTCGACCACGCCACCCGCCGCTTCCCACCGCCCGCCGACCACGCCGCCGCCACCGCCGAGGCGGCGGCACTGGCCGCCGCCCTGGAACTGGCCGCGACCGGCACCCTGCCCGGCCCCGCCGCACCCGCGGCGCCCGCGGCCGACACCCTGGGCTCCCTGGAGTCCCTGGACACCCTGGACGGGGAGGCCGACCACCTCACCCACCTGGCCCGGGTCTACGCCACCTGCCCGGCCGTCGCCGAGGTCCGCACCCGCGCCCGCGCCGAACGGGCCCGCGCCGAACGCGCCCGGACCGCGACGGCCACGCGGTGACGGGCCCTACGGGCAGCTTCCGTCACCGCTCCCAGCACCACCGGACCGCTTCGAACAGCAGGCCCAGAGGGAAGAGCGGGCCCGTCAAGAGCGGGACCTTCGAGAGCGGGACCTTCGAGAGCGGGACCTTCGAGAGCGGGCCGGGATCGGTCCCCTCCACCGGGACGGGTTCGAATTCCTCCCTCTCCTCCCTCTCCTCCACCGGGACGGTTCCCGGGTGGTACCGGAAGTACGGACTGAGCTCGCCCGGCGCGGTGGCCACCGAGTCCAGGCGCAGCTGCCGGTCCGACTCGTTCGTGAAACGTGGCTTCGCCCAGTGCACGGACACGGTGGCGATCGGGGCCTCGTCCGCGAGGGCGCCCTGGAGGGCTACCGACCAGCTGGAGCCGTCCATCCGGTACGGGTAGTCGACTGCCTCGTCAACAAGGTCGCCCAGGGTGGTCGTTGGGTCGACGGTGAAGTCCCAGTGGTGTGGTGGGTCGTCTCCCGGGTGCACGCTGTCGCGCGTCAGGAACACTCGCACGCCCGGCACGGTAGCCCGACGAACCAGTTATCGTCAATCTGACGTAAACCTCCGGATGGAGACCGCCTCTTGCTCGGCGCACCTTCTCGGCCGCGGCAACCGGTCCGTGCGTCAGTCCCACCAGAAGCCCCAGTGGGCGGCGTCGACCAGGCCCTCGGCGTAGCCGGCCAGCCCCTCCTCGGCCCCGAAGACGTTGTCCGGGCAGAACGCGGCGTGCTCGGCCGCCACCAGCAGCGCCTGCGCCCGGCTCGTCGGCGGCGCCGCGACGCTCAACTCCAGCGAGTCGGCGCCCACTTCGACGAGGCGGGCGCCGAAACGCTCCTGCCAGCCGTGCAGCACGGCGGCGATCTCGCCGGTGTCGCCGTGGCCGTTGGTGCCGTTCCAGCCGCAGGCGGCCAGTGCCCGGGCGCCGTCGTCCGCGCGGACCAGGCCGATCCGCAGCGAGGGCCGGGCGCGCAGCAGTTGGCGGGCCAGGCGGTCGGCGCACTCCTGCGGGTCGCGCCGCGGCGCGGGGGCGGGCGCGGGGCCGGGCCAGGTGTCGCCGTAGGGGGCCAGCGCCTCCAGCAGGTCGGCCCGGTCCTGCGGGTCGCCGGTGGGGCACCACAGCACCGACTTCTGCCACCACTGGCGCAGCAGGGCCGCCACGTCGTACCGGTCCGTCCGGAACTCCCCCGGCCCGCCCGGCTCTCCCGGCTCCCCCGGCCCGCCCGGCTCCCCCGGTTCAAGCCCCAGGTCCCCCGCCTCCAGGTGCGGGGCGTCGTCGCCGGGCGCCAGCAGCAGCGGCCACGGCCCCGACTCCGCGTGCTCCCGGCGCAGCCGCTCCCACGCGCCCTCCGGCGCCGGCCCGTCGCTCACCCACAGCGACGGCACCACCTGACGCCCCGGCAGCAGTGGCGCCGTACGGCCTTCGGCGCTGCGGTCGGGGAAGCGTCGGCGCAGGTCACGGAGCAGCTGGGAATCGATCATGCGCCCACGGTAGAGGTACGCAGCGACAACGGCCCCGGCCCGTCGTCCGCCTCGACGGCACCGGGGTCGGTGTCGTCGAGCTCGTCCCCCGGCTGTGCGACGGCACCCGCGAGGGCCTCGTCGCGCAGCGCCCCCGGGCCCTGGCCGCGTTCCGGGCGCGCGGGGGGCCGGGCCGCGGTTCCAGGGCCCGTCTTCGAACCCCCGTCGTCCGCCCGGAGGGCGGGCGGGGCGGCGTTGGGGTGCGTGCATCGCAAGGCGGAGGAGGGAGCCACTGCGGTGGGGGCACCTCCCGGCCGAAGGCTGGGGGCCATTGGCGACCGACGACAACGCGGCGAGGTGCGCTTGTGCCCTGGGGGTACCTCCCGGCCGAAGGCTGGGGGAGCGTCGGCCCGCAGGCGGGGGCTTGAAGACGGGCCCTAGGCTGATGGGAGGAGTGCGGCGGTCGGTCCGTCGTGTCCCGGGGTCTCCGCTGTGTGGCTGGAGGTGGGGCATGGGTGGCGCATCCGGTGGGCGTCGGCCGGGGGTGCTGGGGTCGGTGGTGCTGCTGGCTGCGGGAGCGGCGTTCGTGCCCGGGGTGGGGGTGGCCTCCGCCGCCGGGAGCGCGCCGGTGCGGTCCTGTCCGGTGCGGGCCGGTGCGCCGGGGCCGCCGCCGGGGGCCGTACCGGCCTCGGTGCCGGTGCCGGACGGGGTGGACGTGCCGGCGACGGCGGCGGTGTATGGCGCCCGCTTCCCCGGTGAGGTGCACTTCCTGGTCGCGCCCGCGGACTGGACCTGCGACGCGGTGTTCTTCGCCGGGGACGGCGGCCAGCAGGCCTACGTCCACCCCGGCGCACCGGCCGCCGACCCGGCGAGCACCCGCTTCGACGCGGTCGTGCAGGCCGTGTTCGTCAGCGGCGGCGCACAGACCGGGATCGACCTGGCCTGCGGGCTGCTCCCCGCGGCGGGGGCCGCCCCCGCCACCTGCAACGCCCCGCAGCGCTCGCCCGCGACCCGGGTGCACCCGCTCCCCACCCGGGCCCCGGGCCTGCTGCTGGCGGCCGTCGGCGTCCCGGCGAACGCCCGCGAGCCCAATCTGCCGGCCGCCGGCGGGCCGAACCGTACGGTCGCCCTGGTCACCTTCCAGTCACCCGGCGGGCCCGCCCAGGAGGTCAGCTGCGCCCTTCCGGCGTCCGCCGCGCCCGTCGCCACCTGCCGGGCCGCGCTGGGCCACCTCCTGGCCACCGGGGCCGCCGCCAAGCAGCTCACCCGCGCCGACCTGGCCGCGGCCCTGGCGGACCTGGACGCCTTCGTGGGCGGCTACCTCGCGCCGCAGCCGTAGTGGTGTGCCCCTCGGGGACCCTCAGGACTGTCCGACGACCAGCCGCACCAGCGCGACCGCGTCCCTGAGGCTGAGGCCGGGGTGGGCGCGGCGCAGTTCCCGTACGGCCTTGACCTCAGCCGTCCGGGGGTCGATCCCGGCGTGCGCCAGGACGTTGCGGGCCCAGTCCACCGGGGTGGGGGCGGCGGCCGGGACGAAGTCCTCGACGATCCGCAGGGCCCGGCGCAGGCCCGGCTGTTCGACCTGGTCGGCGGTGTCCAGGGCGGCGCGCAGGGCGGCCTTGAGCGGGTCGAGGCCGGCCGGCTGCGGGGAGCCGGGGAGGGGGACGAGCATGGTGGTACCTCTTTCTTCCTTGCGTCGGGGCCAGGGGGTCAGTAGGCGCTCATGGCTCAGTAGGCGCTCTTGGCCAGGCGCTTGCGCTCGCGTTCGGACAGGACGGAGCCGGACTCCTTGCGGGCCATCCGGCGCAGCAGGCCGGGGGCCAGCAGGAAGCCCGCGAGGGCCCAGCACAGCAGCACGCCGGTGATCTGCAGGTGCTGCCAACCGCCGGACACCTCAAGGGCCTTGGCGCTGTCGGGCAGCAGGGCGGAGCGCACTCCCTGGGCGATCCAGCGCAGTGGGAAGACCGAGCCGACGGCCTGGAGGGCGGTGGGCAGGTTGCGCAGCGGGGCGAAGGCGCCGGAGACGAACATCAGCCCGAGCATGGGCATCATGTACAGCGCGAGGGCCTCGCGGGCCGGGGGCAGCAGGGCGCCGATCGCGGCGCCCATCGGGACGACGGCGGCGGTGCCCAGCAGCAGGGTGAGGGCCAGGGTGAGCCACTGTCCGGGGGTGGCGGGCAGGTCGGCGTGCAGCAGCAGGGCGCCGCCGACCAGCAGCAGGAGGATGGAGGCGCCCATGGTCACCAGGACGAAGAGCGCCTTGGCGACCAGGTAGGCGGGCATCGCTCCGGGGACGCCGCGCAGGCGCAGCAGGGTGCCGTCCTCCCGGTCGCCGGAGAGGAACTGGGGGACGGTCATCAGGCCGAACATGAAGACGGTGGAGGCGATGCCGCCGGCCAGGCTGAGCTGGGTCAGGGCGTCGCCGGTGCCGTCGGAGCCCGAGCGCCAGTAGGAGACGGCGAGGAAGACCAGCGGGGTGGTCAGGTAGGAGTAGAAGTCCTTGCGGCTGCGCAGGAGTTGGCGCAGTTCGACGGCGCCGCGGCGCAGGCCGAGGGCGTAGGGGTTCACGGGGTTCACGCGGCCTCCGCCGGGTCGGTCGAGGGGGTGGCGGCGACCATGCCGAGGTAGGTGTCCTCCAGGCTGGGGCGGCGCACCTCCAGGTCGGGGATCGGGCCGCCGAGGCGCTGGTGCAGGCCCCAGACCGCCTGCGAGGGGTCGGCGGTGCGCAGGCTGCGCGGGGTGCCGTCGGGTTCGCTCCAGCGCACCTCGGACTCGGCCCGGGCGGCTTCGGCGAGTTCGGCCAGGGTGCCGCAGGCGGTGAGGCGGCCGGCCTGCAGGATGCCGATGCGGTCGGCCAGTTGCTGGGCCTCGGTGAGGTCGTGGGTGGTGAGCAGGATGGTGGTGGCGCGTTCGTCGCGCAGTTCGCGCAGCAGGGCGTGGAAGTCGCGGCGGGCCTCGGGGTCGAAGCCGGCGGTGGGTTCGTCGAGGAAGAGCAGGTCGGGGCGGCCGACCAGGCCGAGGGCGACGTCGAGGCGGCGGCGCTGTCCGCCGGAGAGGGTGGCCGCGGTGCGGTCGGCCTGGCCGGTGAGGCCGACCCGGGCCAGCAGTTCGGCGGGCTCGTAGGGGTCGGGGTAGTAGCGGGCCAGGTGGCCGAGCAGTTCGCCGACGCGCCAGCGGCCGTGGTCGCGGCTGGACTGCAGGACGATCCCGATCCGGGCGCGCCAGGCGGGGTCGTCGCGGGCCGGGTCCTGTCCGAGGACGGTGACCTCGCCGGCGGAGCGGCGGCGGTAGCCCTCCAGGATCTCGATGGTGGTGCTCTTGCCGGCGCCGTTGGGGCCGAGCAGGGTGAAGAGTTCGGAGCGTTCCACCCTGAGGTCCAGGCCGTCCAGGACATCCCGGCTGCCGTAGCGCATCCGCAGTCCGGACGTCAGGATCGCCGGTTCTCCCCAGGGCCGTTCGTCTCCGGACCGCTCGGCGGCGCTCTCCTGCGGCCTCGTCGGCACGGTCATGTCCTTGCCTCCCCCTTGCACATGCCCGACACGCTAGTACTTGCCCGGCGGGAAAGTAAATGCCAGGATCTCCGGTGCTGTCAGAAGCCTTCCGGGACCGGGGAGTTGGAGTATCAGGTGAGCGTTCACGGCATCGCCCCCGAGGACGCCCTCGCGTCCTTGCGCACCGCGCACCGGGCCCGGGCGGCGGCCCGGCGGCCCAACCCGTTGCCCGCCTGGTACCCGGCCACGGCCGCGGGCCTGTTCGGCGCGGGGTTCGCCGGGATCGGCCTGTCCGTCCTGCTGCCGGAGCGGCTGTGGATCGCGACGGCGCTGCTGCGGCTGGTGACGGCGCTGCTGCTGGTGGGCCACGTGGTGGTCAGCCACCGGGTCGAGCACCGGCCGGGCATCGTCGCGGCCCTGCCGCGCGGGGCCGCCGGGCTGCGCGCGGTCGCGCTCCAGCTGCTGCCGCTGCTCGCGGCCGGGGCGCTGGCCCTGCCCTTCGGCCTGGCCGGGTTCCTGCTCACCCTCGGCCTGGCCGGCGGCCTGGCCCACTTCCTGCTGCTGCGCGGCCGGCGGGCGGCCGGGGCGGGCGCCGAGTGAGCGCCGAGCCGCCGCCGGAACCGGCCTTCGACGAGCTGATCCACCAGCCCACCCGGCTCGCCGTGGTCGCCTTCCTGTCCGGCTGCGCCGAGGCGGAGTTCCGCGCCGTACGGGAGGGCTGCGGGATCTCGGAGTCGGCCCTGAGCAAGGTCGCCGCCACCCTGGAGGCCGCCTCCTACGTCAGGCTGCGCCGCGGCTACGTCGGCAAGCGGCCCCGCACCTGGCTGCGCCTGACCCCCGAGGGCCGCCGCGCCCTGGCCGCCCACCTCGCCGAGTTGCAGCGCATCGCCGCCTCCGCCACCGCCCTCGGCGCGGCCCTGGAGCAGGCGGCGGCCGAGGGGTAGCCCGGGCGGGGCCGCGTATCCGGCTCACGGCTTCCTTCCGTGCGAGGCGGCGGGCGCGCATTCGCACCACACCACCTTCCCCACCCCGGCCGAGCGCGGGAAGCACCCCCACCCGTCGGCCAGGGCCGCCACCAGGAGCAGCCCGCGCCCGCCCCCGGCGGCGGGGTCGGGCCGCCGGGGCACGGGCGGCCGCTCGCCCGCGTCGTGCACCTCGATGCGCAGCCGGACGGCGTTCAGGTCGAAGGACACCCAGATCAGCCGCCCCGGCAGGCCCGAGTGGAGGACGGCGTTGCCCACCAGCTCCGAGGTGAGCAGCTCGCCGACCTCGCGGTAGCGGTCGCCGTCCGCCACCGTGGCGAGCAGCTCGCGCAGCATCCGCCGCGCGAGCGCCGGCGAGCGGCGCGATCGCGGGAACCAGCAGCCGCGGCGGGCGGACGGGCTGACGGACGCGTCGGTTTCAGGCATGGCGGAGCCACCTCCGGTGGGGTTGGGGATCAAGGCATGGGGATGCCCGGCGGTCGATAGCAGAGAGTGTTCACACCATCGACCGTGGGTAGCATGCGCCCAACGGAAGATCATTCGCAATCTTTCCCCGAAGAACATTTTCCGATCTTGGATCGTGAGTAATCTGGGATCAGTTCCGATGCATTCATGGGGAGTTGATCACATGGGCCAACCTCGCCCATCAGTTCGCCGACGCCGCGTAGCGAGCTTGCTCATCCGCCATCGTGAGGCGGCGGGCAGGACCCCGGATGAGGCCGCGGCGCGCATCGACTGCCACCGGTCAAAGATCAGCCGGATGGAGAACGCCTGGTTGCCGATCTCCAGCAGCGAGTTGCGGGACCTGCTCACGTTCTACGGCGTGGACGATCCGACATACGTGGAGGAAGTGGTCGCGCTCAACCGGCTTGGTTCCGAGCGCAGTTGGGCCCAACAGTTCGACATCTCCCCACCGTCGTACGTTGACTACATCGACTACGAGGAGAGCGCCAGCCACATCCGCTCCTTCCAACCGATGATGGTCGCAGGCCTGTTGCAGACGGCGGACTATGCGCGGGCCGTCTACCAGGCCTCACCGTTCGACATCCCTCCGGCGCGAATCGACGAGCTCGTGGCAATCCGCCTGCAACGGCAGCGGGTTCTGGATCACGCTGAGCCGCCACGGCTCAGCGTGATCCTGGGAGAAGCCGCCCTTCGAGGACATGTGGGCGGAGTGGAAGTCCTGCGGCAGCAGTTGGACCACTTGCGGGAGTCGAGCGCCCGTCCGAGCATCGAACTGCAGGTGCTGCCGTTCAGCGCGGGAGCCCATGCCGGGATCATGGGATCGTTCGTACTCTTCAACTTCTCGACGACGGCCTTCTCCGACGTTGCGTGCGTGGAGCACCAAGCAGGCATGCTCTACATGGAGAAGCCCGAGGAGACATCTGCCTATACGCTCACGTTCGACTCGCTGCGTTCGAGTGCGTTGAGTGCATCGGAAAGCCTCGACCTACTCACCCGGGTCATACGAGAGCTGTAGTGGTGTCGACCGGAGGTACTGAAAGTGTCTGTTCCCGATCTCAGCGACGCGAACTGGCGGAAGAGCTCGTTCAGTGGAGAGACCGGGGCATGCGTCGAAGTCGCGGACGGGCTCCCGGGCGTGCTTCCCGTCCGCGACTCCAAGGACCCGCAGGGGCCCGCCCTCCTCTTCACCGCCGACGCCTGGACCGCCTTCATCACCGCCGTCCGCGCGGGCGACTTCCCGGCGTAGGAAGTCGGCCGGGCCGACTTCCTGTGCAGAACCGGCGGATGCCGTGCGGGTGCTTTTCGGCGGCCCGGGCGATCCCGGCCGGGCCGCCGTTGCTGTGCGCTCCCCGGGCGGCGGGGCGGCCGGGGGCTGTCGGCGGGAAGGAATATCGTCCGTCCTCGTCGAGCGTGTCGATCCGCGGGCGCGCCGTTCGACCTTGGGTTGGAAGGGGTCGGGAGGCGGCCCCCCGTCGAAGGAGGTTTGTGATGGCGAAGTACATGCTGATCATGCGGGGCACGGACGAGTCCATGGCGAAGATGATGGAGACGCCCTTCGAGGAGATGCTGGAGACCGTGGGGCGCTTCAACGAGGAGCTGATCCGGGCGGGCGTGCTGGTGGCCGCCGAGGGGCTGGACGACCCGTCGCAGGGCGTGGTGGTCGACTTCGGCGGGGAGGCGCCGGTGGTCACCGACGGCCCGTACGGGGAGACCAAGGAACTGTTCGGCGGCTTCTACCTGATCGACGTGGCCTCCAAGGAGGAGGCGGTGGAGTGGGCCAAGCGGCTGCCCGCCCTCCCGGGTTCCAAGTGCGAGGTGCGCCGGGTGCCGGGCATCGAGGAGTTCCCGCAGGACAACGAGTGGATCGTCAAGGAGCGGGCCTGGCGCGAGCGCACCGGCCAGCTCTGATGCCCGCGGCCACCGACGGCCTCGACGGCCCGCCGGGCGCCGAGGCCGCCGAGGCCGCCCGGCGGGCCGTCGAGGCGGTGTGGCGGATCGAGTCCGCCCGGATCGTGGGCGCACTCGCCCGCTACACCGGGGACTTCGCACTCGCCGAGGACGTCGCCCAGGAGGCGCTGGCCGAGGCCCTGGTCTCCTGGGCGCGCGACGGCGCCCCGGCCAACCCGGTGGGCTGGCTGCTGGCCTGCGCCCGGCGCCGGGCCATCGACGCCTTCCGCCGCGCCTCGGCGCTGGACGAGCGCTACGCCGCGCTGGCCGGCGGCCTGGCCGAGGGCCAGTTCAGCGCCGGCTCCGCGACCGGGCCCGAACCGGCACCGGAGCTGCCGTTCGACCCGGACCGGGTCGACGACGACGTCCTCGCCCTGATGTTCACCGCCTGCCACCCGGTGCTCTCCCCCGAGGCCCGGGTGGCACTCACCCTGCGGGTGGTCGGCGGCCTGTCCAGCGAGGAGATCGCCCGGGCGTTCCTGGTGCCGGTACCCACCGTGCAGGCCCGGATCACCCGCGCCAAGAAGACCATCGCCGCCGCGCACGTCCCCTTCGAGCTGCCCCCGCCACGGGAGCGGCGGGCGCGGCTGGGCGCCGTCCTGAGCGTCCTGTACGTGGTCTTCACCGAGGGCTCGACGGCCACCGCCGGCAACGACCTGCTGCGCACCGACCTCGCCTACGAGGCGGTGCGGCTGGCCCGGACGCTGGCCGCCCTGCTGCCCGACGAGCCCGAGGTGCACGGGCAGCTCGCCCTGTTCGAACTCACCGCCTCGCGCTTCCCGGCCCGCACCGGCCCGGACGGGGAGGCGGTGCTCCTGGAGGACCAGGACCGGCGCCGCTGGGACCACTCGGCGATCCGCCGCGGCCTGGCGGCCCTGGGCCGGGCCGCCGCCCTGGGCCGGGGCCTGGGCCCGTACGGCCTCCAGGCGGCGATCGCCGCCTGCCACGCGGCGGCGCCGTCGGTGGCCGACACCGACTGGGAACGGATCGTGCTGCTCTACGAGGCGCTCGGGCGGGTGGCGCCGTCCCCGGTGGTCGACCTCAACCGGGCGGTGGCCGTCGCCATGGCCGAGGGGCCGGGGCCGGCGCTGGCCCTGGTCGACGACCTGGCCGTCTCCGGGCGCCTGGCCGGCTCCCACCTGCTGCCGGGCGTGCGCGGCGAACTGCTGACCCGCCTCGGGCGCACCACCGAGGCCCGGGCGGAGCTGGAACTCGCGGCCCGGCTGTGCCGCAACGCCCGCGAGCGGGCGGTGCTGCTGCGCAAGGCGGCCGCGCTCGACTCCGCAGGGTGACTGCGCAGGGTGACTGCGCGGGGTGACTGCGCGGGGTGACCGTACGGCCCCGCGTCCGGCTGTCGGACGCGGGGCCGTACGGCTCATCCGCTCAGCTGCTCAGCCGTTCGGCCGCTCAGCTGTTCGGCCGTTCAGCACTGGGGCCGGCGGCCGTGGTTGGCCCCGCGCCTGGCCCGGGCCTTCTTCTTGCGGCGGCGCTTCGACGACATGGCGACTCCTCTCGCAGCCGGGACCCTGATCCCTGGCCTTCCACCGTTCCACACCCGGCCCGCCCCGGCCCGTCGAGCGGCCGGGCCGAACGGTCAGGCCTGGCCGGCCAGGGCGGCGCGCCAGGCGGGGCTGTCCACGTAGTGGTTGTCGAAGCGCTCGGCGGAGGCGGCGATCGCCCCCGGGTCGGTCTCGCCGCGCATGACGGTCCCCAGCAGGCGCAGGTAGTCGAAGCGGTCCATGCCGGGGGCGAACACGAACAGCACGTCGGCCTCGGAGCCCGGGGCGGCGGCGAAGGCGTGCGGGGTGTGCGGGGGCACGGCCAGGAAGTCGCCCGCGTTCAGGACGGTGACCTCCTCGCCGACCAGGACCCGCAGCGAGCCGCTGATCACGAAGAACAGTTCCGTCGCCCGGGTGTGGAAGTGCGCCGGGGCCCCGACGGCACCCTGGGCGAAGGCGGAGCGGTAGACGGTGAAGCCGCCCTCGCCGGGGGCCGTCTCGGCGAGCAGGGTCATGGTGGCGCTCGGGTCGGCGCAGGTCTCGGCCTCGCCGTGGCGGGCCAGGACGGGGGCGGTGGCGGTGTTCTTCGTCGTCGTCATGTGACCAGACTAGGAGCGGAAAGACCCACGATCATGGGGCAATCGATCACCGTTTCGATGGGTCAATTCCGCTCGCGGGGCCCGTGGCAGACTGGCCCGATGACGACCGCCACGCCGAACGACGCGCCGACCGACGCGCCGAACGCGGCGCCGACCGACGACGAACTCCTGGACCGCCAGCGCGCCTTGCAGGCCGAGGCCGACGCCGTTCACGCCGACCTGGGCCTGGAGGCCCTGCTCGGCGCGCTCGGCACCCCGGTACGGGTGGGCAGTTCGGCCCTGGGGCTGATGGTGCGCCGGGACCTGGACGTCACCGTGGTGTGCCCTCGCCTGGACGCCGCCCTCCACGAGCGGGTGGCCGCCGCCGGGGCGCGTCTGGCCCTGCACGAGCGGGTGCGGCAGGTGCGCCTGCGCGACGACACCGGGGTCTGGAACGAGGACCCGGCCGCCTACCCCGACGGCCTCTACCTGGGCCTGAACCACCGGTCCCCCGCCGGGTACGACTGGACCCTCGACCTGTGGTTCGTCGACGACCCCGACCGCCAGCCCGACCTCGCCCACCTGCGCGACCTGCCCCCGAAGCTGACCGAACAGGCCCGCCTGGCGATCCTGCGGATCAAGCACGCCTACGCCGGGAGTCCGGAGTACGGGCGCAGCGTGCGCAGTTGGGGGATCTACCGCGCCGTCCTGGACGAAGGGGTGCGCACCCCGCAGGAGTTCGAGCGCCACCGAGCCGGGCTCTCCTGAGGCTCTCCCGAGCCCGCCGGCCACCGCCGTCCGTCACTGGCCCACGCGGCCGTCGACGCACTCGCGCAGCAGGTCGGCGTGGCCGCAGTGGCGGGCGTACTCCTCGATGCGGTGCACCTGGAGC
The DNA here is from genome assembly GCF_055594965.1 of Kitasatospora sp. NPDC040550. Classification (NCBI taxonomy): domain Bacteria; kingdom Bacillati; phylum Actinomycetota; class Actinomycetes; order Kitasatosporales; family Streptomycetaceae; genus Kitasatospora; species Kitasatospora sp. NPDC040550. Next base: position 85,813 of record NZ_JBVIWC010000028.1, read on the forward strand.
TCCCGGACCGAGAGCCGCTGCTTGCCGAGGCGTTCGCCGAGGTCCGGGTGGGCGGCCAACGCGGCGTCCAGGGCGGCCTGTTCGCGTTCCAGGTCGCGCCAGGCGGCCTCGACCAGGGCCGGGTCGGGGAGCGCCCCGTCGAAGTCGGCGTCGCGGGGGCCGTAGAGCTTGGGCTGCGGCTCGTCCTCGCGGATCCAGTTGTGCCAGTCGCGTTCCACCGCGGCCAGGTGGCGTACCAGGCCGAGCAGCGACATCGTCGAGGGCGGCACCGAGCGCCGGGCGAGCTGCTCGGCGTCCAGGCCCTCGCACTTCATCCGCAGGGTGTGGCGGTAGTTGGTCAGGTAGTCCTCGATGGTGGCGGCCTCGCCGTCCGGGGCGGGGCCTTCGCTGTTGCGCGGATCGTCGGCCGGGTCGGCCCACATGTCGGGGTAGACGGTGGCCTGGGTCCATCGTTCGGGTCGCTCGCTCATCCCCGCATGCTCACCCACCGCCCCGGTCCCGCTCAACCCGGTTTCCGTACGGCCGACTTCCGTACGGCCGGTTCGGGGCGGCCGGTTCGGGGGCGGCCGGTGGCGAAGGCGGCGGGCCGTCAGTCGCGCCGGCTGCCGCGCGCCGCTGCGCGCAGGAAGCCGAGGAAGCCCGTCACCGCGGGTGGCACCCGGCGGCCCCGGCGGGTGGCGGTGCAGACGTGGCGGACGGGGGTGTCCTGGGGGTGGAGGGGGACCAGGGCGATGTCGGGGCGGGCGGCGCGGGCGGCCAGGGCGGGGATGAGGGTGGGGCCCAACCCCGCGGCGACCAGGCCGAGTTTTGCGGCCCAGGCGCCGACGGCGTACTCGATGCGGGGCTGGAAGCCGCTGCGCAGGCAGGCGGCGAGCAGGGTGGATCCGGGGTCGCGGCGGGCGGCGATCCAGGGTTCGTCGGCGAGTTCGGCCAGCCGCAGGCGGCGCCGGCCGGCGAGCCGGTGGCCGCGCGGGAGGGCGACCAGGACGGGGTCGGCGAGCAGCGGGCGCAGGTCGAACTGGTCGGTGTCGTAGGCGTCCTGGGGGTTCTCGGCGTAGGAGGCGACCACGGCGAGGTCGATGGTGGCGTCGGCGAGGCGCTCCAGCAGGTGGGCGCTGAGGCCTTCGGTGAGGGTGAGCTCGACCTGCGGGTGGGCGGTGCGGAAGGCGGCGAGGGCGGCGGGGACGAGTTCGGCGTTGGCGCTGTCGAAGGCGCCCACCCGCAGGCGTCCGGCGTCGAGTTCGGTGAGGGCGACGAGGTCGCGGCGGGTGGTGTCGAGGCGTTCCAGCAGGGCCTCGGCGTGCGGGAGCAGGGCGCGGCCGTGTTCGGTCAGCCGGACCCCGCGGGCCAGGCGGTCGAACAGCGGGGCGCCCAACTCGGCTTCCAGGGTGGCGATCTGGCGGGAGACCGCGGACTGGGTGAAGCCCAGGCGCTCGCCGGCGGCGGTGAAGGAGCCCAGGTGCGCGACGGTGCGGAAGACGTCCAGCCAAGCCATGTCCATTGCGCATGAGTACCATGCGGGACATTCGTTTGTCGCCTGGCTCGTGGGTGCCTAGCGTGGGGGCCATGGAAAAGATCGCCTTTCTGGGCCTGGGCCGGATGGGGCTGCCGATGGCCCGTCGCCTGGCCGCTGCCGGCTACCCGTTGACCGTGTGGAACCGCACTCCCGGCCGTGCCGACGGCCTGACCGAGGCCGCCGACCCGGCCGAGGCGGTGGCCGGGGCCGGCATCGTCGTCACGATGCTCTCCGACCCGCAGGCGGCCACCGAGGTCGCCGGGCGCATCAGCGCCGCACTGGCCCCCGGCACCCTGTGGATCGACATGTCCTCGATCGGCCCGCGCGCCGTGGCCGGGCTGCGCGGGCAACTGCCGGACGGCGTGGCCCTGGTGGACGCCCCGGTGCTGGGCAGCGTCGGCCCGGCCGCCCGCGGTGAGCTGACCGTCTACGCGGGCGGCGAGGACGCCGACCTGGAGCGCGCCGAGCCCGTGCTGTCCCAGCTGGGCCGGGTGCGGCGCTGCGGGGGCCCCGGTACGGGGGCGGCGTTGAAGGTGGTGGTGATGGGCGCGATCGTCACCTCGGTCGCGGTCCTGGACGAAGTGCTGTCGGTGGCGGGCGAGTTGGGCGTGCCGCAGGAGCAGGCGCTGGAGGTGCTGGCGGCCGGGCCGCTCGCGGGGGTGGTGGCCCGGGCGCGCAGCGCGGAGTCGGACTTCCCGGTGCGGCTGGCCGCCAAGGACCTCGCCCTGGCGGGCGGCGGCCCGCTGCTGGCGGCGGCCCGTCAGGCGCTGCTGGCGGATCCGTCGATCGCGGACCGGGACCTGTCGGCGGTGGTGCGGGCGCTGCGGGAGGGCTGAGCCCGCCGAGTGGGCGGGCCCGGCTCGGAGGAACGTCCAGCCTCGGCCCGCCCCTGGCGCGGGCCGGTTGGTGGCCGCCGCCGATGGCCGACCGCGCGCGCCGTCCGGTGTAGTGGGGGCGTCCGCTCCGACCACCGATGGAGGGCGCCCCTTGTCCGCTCGCACCGCCGTGCACGGCGTCGTCCGACTCGCCGGGCCCCGGCTGCCCCTGGTGTCCTTCCTCGCCCGGCTGCCCGCCGCGCTGTGCCCGACCGGGACGCTGCTGATGGTGATCGCGCTGGACGGGGTGGGCCGCGGCGGGGTGGTGGCGGGCCTGCTGTGGGGCGGGCAGGCGGTGGGCGGGCCGCTGCTGGGCCGGCTGGCGGACCGGCGCGGCCACCGGCCGGTGATCCTGGCGGCGTCGCTGGCCAACGCCCTGCTGACGGCCGCCCTGGTGGTGGCCTCGGTCGCCGCTCTGCCGCCGGCGGTGCAGGCCGGGTGCGCGGCGCTGGCCGGTTTCACCGTGCCGCAGATCGGGCCGTTGTCGCGGACCCGCTGGATCGCGCTGGCGAGCGGGCGCCGGGACGGCCACGAGCTGGTCGGCCCGGCGCTGGCCTTCGACGCGGTGGTGGACGAGACGAGTTTCGTGGCCGGCCCCGCCCTGGTCGGGGTGCTGGCCTGGGCGGTGCACCCGGCGGCGGGCCTGGTGTGCGCGGCGGTGCTGATGGCGTCGTTCGGCACGGTGTTCGCGCTGCACCCGACGGCCCCGGCGGCGGTGGCGCGCACGGTGGCGGCGGGGCGGGTGCTGTCCGGGCCGCTGCTGGTGCTGATCGCCGTGACGGTGCTGCAGGGTGTGGTGTTCGGTGCCGCCAACACGGGTGTGCAGTACCTGTCCCGGGGCGACGCGGGTGTCGGCGGCCTGGTCTGGTCGGCGATGGGGGTGAGCAGTGCGGCGGCCGGGGTCCTGCTGGCCTCCTTCGCGGGGCGTTTCGACCTCACGGCGCGGTTGCGCGCGGCGGTGGCGGCGCAGGCGGTGCTGTTGCCGGGGCTGCTGCCGGTGGGCGGGGTGGCGGGTGCGGCGGTGGCGGTGGGGGCGGTCGGGTTCGCGGTGGCGCCGGCGCTGATCGCGGTGTTCGGCCTGGTGGAGCGGGTCGCGCCGGCGGGTCGGATGGCGGAGGCGATGACGCTGCTGGGCAGCGGGCTGATCGCGGGGCAGGGCCTGGCGGTGACGGGGGCGGGGCCGCTGGTCGGCGCGCACGGCCACCTCGCGGCGTTCGCGCTGGCGTGTGCGGCCGGGGCGCTGGCCCTGCTGCTGGTGCTGGCGCTGGTGCGGCTTCGGCGGTTCCCGCCGGCCCGGCCGGCGGCGGCCCCGCTGCTGGCGGCGGCCGCGCCCGCCTGACGCCCGCGCCTTCCGGGCGCCCGGGGGCGTCAACGCGCGCCTCCTCCGAATCCCCCCGGGGCCGGTCAACCCCGAGCCCCCCGTTCACCCGGTCAGGGGGGCTGGTGTGCGGGCCGGGGGGCGCGGGCCGTAGCGTCGTGGCGGCGGACGGCGACGGCCCGGGGAGGGCGGCACGAGTGCAGGTCTTGAGGGCTGGACGGGGCGCGGCGGCGGTGGTGCTGGCGGCGGTGGTGCTGGCGGCGTCGGCGTGCGGGGCCCCCCCGTCCGGGGCCGGCCCGGACAGCGCCGACCGGGCCGCACGGGCGCCGCGCGCGGACGCGACCGGCGGGGTGGCGCCGGATCCGGACGGCCGTCCGGTGGCGCTGGTCTACCGGGGCCCGGCGGCCTGCGAGGGCTGTCCGGAGGCGGCGCACGACCTGCTGGAGCACGACGGCTTCGCGGTGCGCTACATCGGGCCCGAGGAGGAGGTCCGCTTCGGCCCGGACGCGCTGTCCGGCGCGGCGCTGTACGTGCAGCCGGGCGGCACCAACGGGCAGGAGGTCTCCACCGCCTGGCGCCTGCTGCAGCGTGACCCGGGCTTCTCCCCGGAGCTGGTGCGCGCCTACGTGCGCGGCGGCGGGCACTACCTGGGGCTGTGCATGGGCGGCTACCTGGCCGGCCACGACCCCGGCTACGGCCTCCTGCCGGGCGACTCCGGGCAGTACATCGGCTCCCGGGGCGCCACCGTCACCGACGAGCAGGACCACCTGGTCGACGTCTCCTGGCGCGGGCGGCCGCGGCGGATGTACTTCCAGGACGGCCCGTACTTCGACGTGGAGGGCCCCGACGCGCAGGTGCTGGCCCGCTACACCAACGACCGGGCCGCGGCCGTGGTCGCCCCGTACGGCTCGGGCCGGGTGGCGGTCAGCGGCCCGCACCCGGAGGCCCCGGCCGAGTGGTACCGCGACTACGGCCTCTCCGACGAGTCGCCGACCGGCCTGGCCCTGGGCGAGGACCTGGTGCACACCCTGGTGGGCACGGCGCCGAAGCCCTGACGCCCCGGCCCGCACCCCCGCGCCCCCGGCCCCACCCCCGACGTGCCCCTGAGCCGACCCCGACCCCGGCGGCCCGCCCCCCGCGCGCACTAGTGCACCGGCCGGCGCCACCGGAGGGCGCCGGCCTGCGCCGAGCCCGCCCCAGGAGCCGGGGAACCACCCCCCGACCGCCCCCGGACCGACCCCGAAACCCCCTGGTGCACTAGTGCATCAGCCCCAAATAACCGCAGAACACGGCTTGTTGGCCACCATGCGTACGGCGTACGGTTGCGGGCATGGAGAACACCGACATCCTCGTCTCCGGCGCCGGCATCGCCGGCCCCGCCCTCGCCCACTGGCTGCGCCGCCACGGCTTCAACCCCACCGTCGTCGAGCGGGCCCCCGCCCCGCGCCCCGGCGGGCAGGCCGTCGACCTGCGCGGCGCCGGACGCACCGTCATCGAGCGGATGGGCCTGATGGAGCGCGCCCGCGCGCTGTGCGTGGAGCAGCGCGGCATCGCCCTGGTCGACACCCGCGGTCGGCACACCGCGCGGATGCCCGTCGAGCTGTTCGGGGGCGAGGGCATCGTCTCCGAGCTGGAGATCCTGCGCGGCGACCTCGCCGACCTGCTCCGGCAGGCCACCGCCGGCGTCGAGTACCTGTACGGCGACACGGTCACCGCCCTGGCCGAGGACGCCGACGGCGTCACCGTCGACTTCGAGAACTCCCCCACCCGCCGCTTCCACCTGGTCATCGGCGCCGACGGGCTGCACTCGGCGGTGCGCCGCCTGGCCTTCGGCCCGGAGCCGGAGCACTACCGCCCGCTCGGCGGCCACCACTGCTGGTTCACCGTCCACGACCCGGCGCTGGCCCGCGAGTTGGACGGCTGGTTCCTGATGTACAACGCCCCCGGCGGGCTGGTCGCCACCGCCCGGCCGGGCCGGCTGCCCGGGGAGGTCAAGGCCTCCCTGGCCTTCCGCTCCGGCCCGCTCGCCCTCGAGCGCGGCGACGACGCCGCCCGGCGCCGCCTGCTCGCCGACCGCTTCGCCGGCGCCGGCTGGCGGGTGGAGCGCCTGGTCGCCGGGATGGCCACCGCCGACGACTTCGCCTTCGACTCCTTCGGCCAGATCCACCTGGAGCGCTACAGCCGCGGCCGCGTCGCGCTGCTCGGCGACGCCGGCTACAGCCCCAGCCCGCTCACCGGTCTGGGCACCAGCCTCGCCCTGGTCGGCGCCTACCTGCTGGCCGGTGAACTCGCCGCCGCCGCCGGCGACTTCACCGCCGCCTACGCCCGCTACGAGGAGCTGATGCGCCCCTACGTGACCCGCGCCCAGGAGCTGCCGCCCGGCGGCGTCAACGGCTACGCCCCCGACAGCGCCCTGATGATCCGGCTGCGCGCCGCCTCGATGCGCTGGATGGGCCGCTGGCCGCTGCGCGCCGTCCTGGCCGCCCAGTTCGCCAAGGCCGGCGACATCGCCCTGCCCGACTACCCGCTGCCCGCCCGCACCGCCTGAGGTGCGCCCCGGGGGCTTGCACCTCACGCGACGTCAGCAGGGATGCTCGTGCCATGCCCTCCTCCGAACAGACCTGGAAGGTCGGCCCGCTCGCCGAGGCGAGCGGACCGACCGTACGCACCCTCCAGCACTGGGACCGGATCGGCCTGCTCTCCCCCTCCCGGCGCACCGCCTCCGGCCACCGCGCCTACACCGAGCGGGACGTCGTGCGGCTCTACCAGATCCTCGCCCTGCGCCGCCTGGGCCTGGGCCTGGAGACCATCGCCGCCTGCCTGGACGCCGGCGTGGACGCGCGGCGCCTGGTGCGCGAGCACCTGGCCGCCACCGAGGCCTCCCTGGCCGCGCTGCGGGAGCTGCGCGAGCGCCTGGGCCGCCTGGACGGCGAGCTCGCCGCCGACGAGGCCCTGCGCCGCCACCTCGACGAGGACCAGCTGCACGCCCTCGCCGACCACGCGGCCGCCCTCGGCCCGGCCGACCTCCGGGTGCGCCGCATCGCCGCCGGCCTCGACGAGCTCTCCCGGCTGTTCAGCGGCGGCGACACCGGGCTGTCCGCCGCCGTGCGCACCGCCTGGCGCGAGGACCCGGCCGCCCTGTCCGGCGACCCGGCCGCCCCGGCCGACGCCTGGGCCGACCTGCGCGCCTTCCTGGACCGGGCCCGCGGGGCCGCCTCGTGATCCCCCGTCGGGCGCGGCCGCGCATCGCCCTGTCCAGCACCCTGCCCGTCCTGGCGGTGGCCGTCCTGGTGCTGTTCCCGCTGTCCGTGGCCGGCCTGCTGCCCTGGTCGGTGCCGCCGGCCGTGCTGCTGGCCCAGGCGGTCCAGGCCTGGCTGGTCCTCCACCGCCCGGGCCGCCCGACGGGCGGGTCCTGAGCGCTGCTCGCTCCGACGGCTACGCGGCGCGCGGCTGGTTGAAGCGCAGCATGTTGCCCGCCGGGTCGCGGAAGGCGCAGTCGCGCACGCCGTAGGGCTGGTCCATCGGTTCCTGGAGGACCTCGGCGCCGGCGGCGCGGATGCGCTCGAAGGTGGCGTCGCAGTCGTCGGTGCGGAAGATGGCGCCGCGCAGCAGCCCCTTGGCGAGGAGTTCGGCGGCGGCCCGGCGGTCGTCCTCGGAGGCGTGCGGGTCGGCCAGCGGGGGTTCCAGGACGATCTCCACCCCGGGCTGCTCGGGCGAGCCGACGGTGACCCAGCGCATGCCCTCGAAGCCGACGTCGTTGCGCACTTCGAAGCCGAGGACGTCGCGGTAGAAGGCGAGCGCCTTGTCGTGGTCGTCGACGGCGATGAAGCACTGCGCGAGTTCGATGCTCATGGACATCAAGTTACGGGAGCGGGGCCGCCCTTCGCCTCGGATGCGGCGCCTCGGGTGGGTGCCTCAGGTGCGGCGCACCGGGCGGGTGCGGATCTTGGCGATGCAGGCGGGGATCGGCTCGCCGTCGGCGTGGTCGCGGGAGCGGTAGGCGCTGGGGCTCTCGCCGACCAGTTCGGTGAAGCGGCTGCTGAACGAGCCCAGCGAGGTGCAGCCCACGGCCATGCACACGTCGGTGACGCTGAGGTCGCCGCGCCGCAGCAGCGCCTTGGCCCGTTCGATCCGGCGGGTCATGAGGTAGCTGTACGGGGTCTCGCCGTAGGCGGTGCGGAAGCTGCGGGAGAAGTGGCCGGGCGACATCAGCGCGGTGCGGGCCAGCGCGGGCACGTCCAGCGGCTGGTCGTACTCGCGGTCCATCCGGTCGCGGGCCCGGCGCAGCCGGACGAGGTCTTCGAGGGGTACGCGGGTGGGCACAGCAGCCACCGTACCGGGGTGCTCGGACGGTCAGGGCGTGCGCGGGCCGCGGGCGAGCAGCGGGGCGGTGCCGTCGTGCGGCAGGACGACGAGGTAGCGCCAGGGGCCGTCCTCGGCCACGGCCATCGAGACGGTCTCCGCCTCGAAGGCCGCGGCGGCGGGGGCGGCGTCCTCGGTCAGTTCGTCGAGGCCGGCGTGCGACGCCAGGAAGTCCGCAGGGCCGTTGAGCCATGTGGGGACGGGCGCGCCGCGGCGCAGCGCGGCCAGCAGGTCCGCGCGCAGCGGCCCCGCGGCGGCGTCCAGGACCCGTTCGTGCAGGCGTTCCTGGACGCCGGGGCGGGTCGGGGCGGCGGCGGCGAGGTGCTGGCAGCGCGGGCAGAACCGGGCGCCGACGCGCACGCCGAACAGGTGGCGGTAGCGGGCGATGGTCCGTGGCTGCTCCTGGCACAGCGTCCGGTCGTCGCCGACCGCGGCGTGCTCCAGCTCGTCCGGTTCGCCCTCGACGGTGCAGGCCCCGAAGGTGGCGGGTTGCCGGGCGGTGGCGAAGGACCAGTCGGTGCGCGTGTCGGTGTTCATGTGCGGGACCCTCCCACGGCGGCCGGGGCGCGGGCATCCGCTTTTCGTGGTGCCCGGCCCCCGGCTGCGGCTGCCGGCAGCGGCGATCTAGGGTGGCGGCATGATCTCCTCTCCGATATCCGGCCCGATATCCGACCCCGCCGAGGCGCTGCGGGTGCTGTTGGAGGGCAATGCCCGTTTCGTCGGCGGCAGCCCCGAACACCCCAACCAGGACGCCGGGCGGCGGGCCGCGCTGGCGCCGGCGCAGAAGCCCTTCGCGGTGCTGTTCGGCTGTTCGGACTCCCGCCTGGCCGCCGAGATCATCTTCGACCGGGGTCTGGGTGACCTGTTCGTGGTGCGCACCGCCGGTCATGTGACCGGTGCGGAGGCGCTGGGCAGCATCGAGTACGGGGCGGCGGTGCTGGACTGTCCGCTGGTGGTGGTGCTCGGGCACGACTCCTGCGGTGCGGTGGCGGCGGCGCTGGACTCGCTGGAGCAGGGGAAGCTGCCCGGTGGCTTCGTGCGGGACGTGGTGGAGCGGGTGACGCCGAGTGTGCTGTCGGCGAAGGCGGCGGGCATCGAGGACCCGGACGAGATCGTGGACGAGCACATCCGCCAGACGGTGGACCTGCTGCTGGAGCGCTCGCAGCTGCTGGCCGCCCGGGTCGCCGAGGGGCGGGCCGCGGTGGTGGGCCTGTCGTACCGGCTGACCGACGGCCAGGCCCGTACGGTCGCCGTCCGCGGCCTGGGCTGACCGGCGGCGCGCGGATGGCGGGTGGCGGGGGCGGGGGCGGGGGCGGGAGCGCGGTGTCCGATCTCCGCCAGCGCCGGGGCGCGGGCGGGGGCAGAGTCGGTGGCCGGTCGCGGATCGTCCGGTCCGGGCCACCGACTCACCCGATGCGAGGACGGCTCTTCCCGTGCACAAGGTCACCGATCTCAAGGTCCTGTACTTCGGCACCCCCGTGGTGCTGATCGGCTCGCGCAACGAGGACGGCGGCGCCAACCTGGCGCCGATGTCCTCGGCCTGGTGGCTGGGCCAGACGTGCGTGCTGGGCCTGGGCAACAGCTCCCAGACGTCGATCAACCTGCGGCGCGAGGGCGAGTGCGTGCTCAACCTGCCCTCGGCGGCGCAGGTCGACGCCGTCGACGCGCTGGCGCTGCTGACCGCCAACCCGAGGATCTCCGAGCACCGGCTCGCGCAGGGCTACCGGCACGAGCGGGGGAAGTTCGCCGCTGCGGGGCTGACCGAGCTGCCCGGTGAGCTGGTGCGGGCGCCGCGGGCCGCCGAGTGCCCGGTGCAGCTGGAGTGCCGGCTGGAGGAGGCCCGGCCGCTGGCGGGCAACCCGGGGTGCACCGCGTTCGAGGTCTCGGTGGTGCGCGCGCACGTGGACGAGCGGCTGATCGTGCCGGGTACCGACCACTACGTGGACCCGGTCGGCTGGGACCCGCTGATCATGAAGTTCTGCGAGTTCTTCGGCGAGGGCCGGCGGCTGACGCCCTCGCGGCTGGCGGAGGGCTGGCAGATGCCCGGGAGGCTGCCGGCCGCGGTGTGACGGCCGCTCGACGGCCGCGGTCGAGCGGGGGCGGTTCAGCGGCCGCGGTCGAGCGGGGGCGGCTCGACGGCGGCGGTTGAGCGGGGGCGGTTGTGGCGGGTGAAGAAGCGGCCGATCGCGCCCGCGAACCCGCGGACGTAAAGCATGAGCAGCAGCACGACGGGCACCAGCGCCTGTGCGCCCGCGGTCACCGGCAGGCCCGCGCACGCGCACAGCACGGCGCCCGCCACCGGGAGCAGGAACGCGGCCACGACCAGCGCCCAGGCCGCGTTCCTGGCAGGTGTGGAGGGCCTGCTCCCGTTCTTCAGCAGCACGGCGAAGAAGAGCAGGACGGTCGCGCCCCATTCCACCGGTGCGAGCACCAGGCCGAGCAGCGCGTCCAGGGCCCAGTGGATCAAGAGGCCCTCGCCCCGCAGGAGTCGCAGACCCGGGTCGCGGGCAGTTCCAGGAAGCAGTTCGGGCAGATCGCCGGCGGGCGCGGGGCGGTGGCGGTGGCCGCGGCGGCGGTGGCGGTGGCGGTCTTCGCGGTGGCGGCCTTCTTGCGGGTCACCGAGCTGGTCAGGCGCGGGGCCAGGGCGGGGATGCCGCCGTCGGCGGGCAGGTCGGCGCCGAAGTGCCGGTAGCAGGCGAGGCGGGCGGCGGCGGCGTGCTGCTCGCGGTCCATCTCGTCCAGGATGGGCGGCTGCCCGGCGACGGCCAGGACGTCCTGGTAGCCGGCGCCGACCATGCCGTCGGTGGCGTGCACGACCAGGGCGGTCAGCGGCGGGTCGCCGCGCCGGTGGGCCTCGCGCACCACCAGGGCCAGCACCTTGCCGATCCAGTGCCGCTGGTTGACGCTGGTGCGCACCCCGGAGGCCTGCTGGACGGCCTCGGCCAGCTCGGCGTAGGTGATCACCGCGTGGTAGCGGCCTGCCACGTCCACCAGGGCCGGGTAGGCCGCCCTGGTCCACACGATGTGCGCCTGGCTGACGGCGACGGCCGTGCCGTCCGCCTCCCGCCAGTAGCCGCGCTGCTGCTGCGTCATCCCGTCCGCCCCTCGTCCCGTCGCGCCTGTCGGCCCCCGCCGGGAGCGAGGCTACCCCGCTGCGGTGTCCGGTTTCCTGCCGGGGCGCGGCCGGGGCGCTTGACCTCAAGTGCTGTTGAGGTCGTCCAATGGGTGCCGACCGCAGCCGTACGGGCTTCCGCGGTCGATGCCCCGCCCGTACGGGACCGGACCGGGGCCGGGGCCGCCTTCCTTCGATCGTGCCGTCGGCGGCCCCGGTCCTCGTCACCGCCCCGGTCCTCGTCACCGCCGCGCTCGCCCGCGGCGCGGTGCCCCGAGGGTTCAGCGTCGCGGCTGGAGGCCGTCCAGGGTGAGGTCGAGCAGGCGCTCGGCCTGCTCCCGGTGCTCGGCGCCCGCCGAGGTGAGGGCGATGCCCTCCAGGGCGGCGGCGAGGTCGGTGGGCCGGATGTCGGTGCGGATCGCGCCGGCGGCCGCGCAGGCGTCCATGAGCGTGGCGACGGCGTTCCGGATCATCTCCCGGCTGCCGCCGTAGGGGTTGGCCCCGGTGGCGGCGATGGCGCGCAGGGCGTCGATCATGCCGTACTTGGCGGTGACGTAGTCCAGGAACAGGCGGGTCCAGGCGCGCAGGGCCCGCTCGGGCGGCTGCCGCGCGAGCAGGGCGGGGGCGGCCTCGCACAGCTGGACCACCTCGTTGCGGTAGACCGCCTCGATCAGGGCCTCCCGGGTGGGGAAGTTGCGGTACAGGGTGGCGCTGCCCACGCCCGCCTCCTTGGCGATGCGTTCCAGGTGGGCGTCCGGTCCCTGTTCCCCGAACACGCGCGCGGCGGTGGTGAGGATCTTCTCCCGGTTGCGCCGCGCGTCGGCCCGCAGCGGCCGGGGTGCTCCGTCGGTCATCGGTGCTCGCCGTCCTCGTTCCTCGGTGGTCTTCGTCCGTCGGTGGTCTTCCTGCTTGATAAACGGAGGCGTCCCCACTTAGCCTGAGGGAAGCGGGGGCGCCTCCGTTTTCACTGTAGGCCAGTGCGCCCACCGCGCACGCACCGGGGAGAGGGAGAGGCTCATGACGGGCATCCAGGGCAAGGTCATCGCGATCACGGGCGCCAGCAGCGGCATCGGGGAGGCGACCGCGCACCACCTCGCCGAGCGGGGCGCCCGCCTCGTGCTCGGGGCCCGGCGCCGGGAGCGGCTGGAGGCCGTCGTGGCGGCCGTCACCGCCCGGGGCGCCGCCGCCACCGGCGTCGTCGTCGACGTCACGCGCCGCGAGGACCTGCGGCGCCTGACCGACACGGCCCTGGACCGGTACGGCCGGCTCGACGTGCTGGTCTCCAACGCGGGCACGATGGCCGTATCCCCGTTCGACGAGCTGCGCCAGGACGACTGGGACGCCATGGTCGCCACCCACGTCACCGGCCTGCTCAACGGCATCGGGGCGGCCCTGCCCGTCTTCCGCCGCCAGGGCGGCGGCCAGTTCGTCAACGTCGGCTCCACCGCGGCCCACGTCGTCAAGCCCCCGCAGGGGGTCTACGCGGCCACCAAGGCGGCGGTGAAGGTGCTCACCGAGGGGCTGCGCCAGGAGGCGGGGCCCCACCTGCGCGTCACCCTCGTCTCCCCCGGCTTCACCCACACCGAGGGCGTCGGCAAGGGGGCCGGCCCCGAGGTCGCGGCCGCGCTGGTGCGCCGGCGCGACGAGATCGCCATGCCGCCCTCCGCCGTGGCCTCGGCCATCGGCTACGCCGTCGCGCAGCCGGAGGGCGTCGACGTCAGCGAGATCGTCGTGCGCCCCACCGCCCAGGACTGACGCGGCGCCCCGGGCCGGCCGGCCTTCTTCACCATGGCCGTGACCACGACGTTCTTCTCCCAAGTCCGGGCAAAGCGCAGGCGGTGCGGCCACGGGGGGATCCGTGACCGCACCGCCGGTGCGCGGGCTCGTCCGTGTGGGCTACATCACGGCGGCCCTGCGCCGGCCGCGGGCCGCGCGGCGCCCGGCCGGCGGGGTGGCGTCGGCGTTCCAGGCGGCGACCGGGTTGCCCAGCCAGCGGGTGGCGCCGGGGACGTTCTCCCCGCGCATCACCAGGGAGGCCGGGCCGACCGTGGTGTCGTCGCCGAGCGAGGAGTTGAGCAGCACGATCGAGTGCGGCCCGGTGGTGGAGCCGGCGCCCAGGTGGACCGGGCCCAGCCGCATCACCCGGTCGTGGAACAGGTGGGTCTGCAGCACGGTGCCGCGGTTGACGCTGGCGCCCGCCCCGACGGTGACCAGGTCGCTCTCGGGCAGCCAGTGGGTCTCGCACCACGCCCCGCGCCCGATCCTCGCGCCGAGGCTGCGCAGCCACAGGTTGAGGTAGGGGGTGCCGGTCATGGCGCCACCACCGAAGGGCATGGCGAGTTCCTCGACGAAGGTGTCGTAGAGCTCGTTGCGCCACACGAAGGAGGACCACAGCGGGTGCTCGGACACCCGGAAGCGTCCGACCAGCAGCCACTTGGCGAGGGTGGTGACCGCCAGGGCGGCCGCGGCGGCGGCCACCAGCACCAGGCCGGCCGCGCCGGCGGCGGTGCCCAGCCCGTAGCCGTCGCGGATCGCCTGGAGGGCGGCGAAGACCAGGTCGGCCAGGATCGCGGCGACGACGACCGGCAGCAGGCGGCAGACCTCGACGCCGGCCCGGGCCCACATCAGGCGCTTGGGCGGGTTGTAGGTGCGGTCCTCGCCGCCGGCGGCGGCCACCCGGGGCAGGGCGAAGGCGGGCCGGCCCAGCCAGGAGGAGCCCTCGGGGGCCTGGGCGGGGGTGTCGGAGAGCACGCCGACCAGGGAGTTGTCCGGCAGCGAGCGGCCGGGGCCGACGATGCCGGAGTTGCCGACGAAGGAGCGGCGGCCGACGTGGGCGCGGCCCAGGTGCAGCCAGCCCTCGCGCAGCTCGTAGGGGGCGACGAGGGTGTCGTCGGCGAGGAAGGCGCCGTCGTCGACCCGCATCAGGGTGGGCAGGGCGAGGACGGTGGAGGCCTCCACCCGGCGCCCGATCCTCGCGCCGAGCAGGCGCAGCCACACCGGGGTGAAGAGGCCGGCGTAGAAGGGGAACAGGGTGCGCCGGGCGCCGTCGCTGAGGTGGGAGACCCCCCAGGCGCAGAACGCGACCCCGCCGGTGGCCGGGTGGAAGCCCGGGCGCAGCGGGAGCGAGAGCAGGCGGATCAGGAGGGCTATCAGCGCGGCGTGGCAGATGACGGTCAGGATGGCCAGCGGCACGGTCAGCGGCAGCAGCTGGAGCAGGGCGGCGAGCAGGGTGCGGTCGTTGTCGACCAGCGGGTAGACGATGAACAGCGCGGGCAGGGCTGCCAGGACGGGGACGAGGCCGAAGACGGCGAAGGCGGCGCCGTAGGCGGGGTTCCAGGCGCGTGAGCGTGGGGCGGGGCCGGCCGGCCAGGGGGTGGGGGCCTCGGTGGAGGGGCGGGCCGGGGAGCCGTGCCAGTGCTCGCCGGGCGGGACGGTGGCGGTGACGCAGGAGCCGGGGGCGATCTGGGCGCCGGCGCCGATGCGGGCGCCGGGCATCACGGTGGCGCGGTGGCCGACGGCGGCGCCCTCGCCGATGTCGAGGTGACCGAGTTGGAGGGTGTCGCCGTCGAGCCACCAGCCGGCGATGTCGACCTCGGGTTCGAGGCTGGCGCCGTTGCCGATCCGGGCCAGGCCGGTGACCGGGGGCGCGGTGTGCAGCTGGACGTCGCGGCCGACGCGGCAGCCGAGCATCCGGGCGTAGCGCACGGCCCAGGGGGTGCCGGAGAGGTTGCCGGTGCCGAACATGGCGGTGTAGCGCTCGGCGGCCCACAGTCGCAGGTGGACGTGGCCGCCGCGGGGGTGGCTGCCGGGGCGGATGCCGGCGGTGATCAGGCGGGCTCCGGCGGCGGCGAGCAGGGTGCGGCCGGGGGCGGTGAAGAAGAGGAGCGCGCCGGCGGCCACGGGCCACCAGGAGCTGTGCGGGGCCCAGGGGATGTCGGTGCCCATGAGGTTGTCGGCGGCGATCAGGACGATGACCCAGCGCAGGCCGGAGAGGCCGAACATGGCGAGCAGCATCAGGGTCTGCCAGAGGCCGGCGCTGCGCGGGGTGGGGCGGACCGGCTTGCGGGGCGGGGCGGTCGCGGCGGCTTCCGGCCCGGCCGCGGCCGCCTCGGCCCGCGGGGCCGGGGCGAGGGAGTCGAGGTAGCCGGCGAGGTCGCCGAGTACCGGGTGGGCGTAGAGGTCGGCGACGGAGACGCCGCTGTGGCGGGTGCGCAGTTCGGAGACCAGGCGGGCGGCGGTGAGGCTGGAGCCGCCGAGGGCGAAGAAGTCGTCGCCGTTGCCGGGGGCCATGCCGAGCAGGCGCTCCCACTGGCCGGCGAGCCAGCCGGCGGTGCCGTCCAGGATCGGGGCGGGGCCGGTGTCGCCGGTGGTGCCGGTGGTGGGCAGTGGCCAGGGCAGGGCGCCCCGGTCGACCTTGCCGGAGGTCTTGGTGGGCAGGGAGTCGACCATCGCGAGGACGGGCACCAGGGGTGCGGGCAGGCGTTCGAGCAGGTGCTGGCGGGCGGTGGCCAGGTCGGGGGTGGTGCCGGGTCGGGCGACCAGGTAGCCGACCAGCAGGTCGGCGCCGGCGGGGGTCTTGCGGACGGCGGCGGCGGCCGCGCGGATGCCGGGCAGGGCCTGGAGGGCGGCGTCGATCTCGCCGAGTTCGATGCGGCGGCCGCCGAGTTTGATCTGGTCGTCGGCGCGGCCGAGGAAGACCAGGCCCTCGGGGTCGTTGCGGACCAGGTCGCCGCTGCGGTAGACGCGGGGGGAGGCGATCGCGGGGTGGGGGCTGTACTTCTCGGCGTCCTTGGCGGGGTCGAGGTAGCGGGCGGTGCCGATGCCGCTGATCAGCAGTTCGCCGCTCTCGTACCAGGGCACGGGGTGGCCGTTCCGGTCGACGACGGCGATCTCCCAGCCGTCCAGGGGGGCGCCGATGCGTACCGGCTGGCCGGGGAGCATGCGGGCGGCGGTGGCGACGACGGTGGTCTCGGTGGGGCCGTAGGTGTTCCAGAACTCGCGGCCGGGGACGGCCAGGCGCTCGACCAGTTCGGCCGGGCAGGCCTCGCCGCCGACGATGATCAGGCGGACCTGGTCCAGGCACTCCTGGGGCCACAGGGCGAGCAGGGTGGGGACGGTGGAGATCGCGGTGATGCGGCGCTGGACGAGCCAGGGGCCGAGGTCGGTGCCGGCCTTGACCAGGGAGCGGGGGGCGGGGACGAGGCAGGCGCCGTGGCGCCAGGCCAGCCACATCTCCTCGCAGGAGGCGTCGAAGGCCACCGACAGGCCCGCGAGGACGCGGTCGCCGGGGCCCAGCGGCCGGGGGCGCAGGAAGATCCGGGCCTCGGCGTCGACGAAGGCGGCGGCGCTGCGGTGGGTGACGGCCACGCCCTTGGGGCGGCCGGTGGTGCCGGAGGTGAAGATGATCCAGGCGTCGTCGGCGGGGGTGGGCCAGGCGGGGCGGCCCGAGGGGCGGGCGGTGGGGCCGGCGAACAGGCGGCGTTCGGCGCCGACGACGGCGCAGACCCGGGCGTCCTGCCAGATCATCTCGGCGCGCTCGTCGGGGTCGTCGGCGTCCACCGGGACGTAGGCGGCGCCGCAGCGCAGCACGGCGAGGATGGCGACGTACAGGTCGGCGGTGCCGGAGGGGATGCGCACGCCCACCCGGTCGCCGGTGCCGATGCCGTGGCCGGCCAGGACGCCGGCGAGGGCGTCGACCTCCTGCATCAGGGTTCTGTAGTCGAGGACGGCGTCGCCGGTGTCCAGGGCGGGCGCGTGCGGGTGCGCGTCGGCCGTGGCGGCGATGACGTCGAGGAGGCTTCGGGGGTGGGCGGGCTGGGCCACCGGCCAGCCCGCCGCCTGCCCCGGGTGGGGGCGGTGCAGCGTGACTGGGCCGGCCGTGTCATGCCGTGCGTCCATGGGGTGGTTCCTCGGCTCCGTATTCCTGATGGGGCGCGCAGTGCCTGCGACGTGCGGTGACCTGGTCATCACCTGGTGGGACGCGCCCACTCACCATGACTCCACTGGGAGTCGGCTGGATGCAGCGAAGGTGCGGTCAAAGGAAATTCTCATCATCGATGCCGTTTCCTCAGGCATCGATACGAATCGAATGTCATTTCGGGTGTTTCGAGCGTTTTCGATGGTGAAGGCTAATCGGCGGAAACCGGAGGGGCGTGACGACGGAGGGAAGAGTGATGAACACCATGGCGACCGGAACGGTACAGGTAGTGAGGGGTCGGCTACCGAATCGGGGGGTTTCGGTCGGATTCTCGACCTGTGCACGTCATTCTCATCGTTGTGTGGGAGGCTGCCGCCACCCTGTTCCGTGCGGATGTTTCCTGTGAATTCGGTGTGCGCCGGAACCGGCGGATCCGACGCCGATGGCCGGGACCGGCTCCTCTGGTACGCGGTGTACGGGTCCAACCTGCACGCCGCCCGCTTCTCCTGCTACCTCGGCGGCGGCCGACCGGCGGGCGCGGCACGCGCCTGCCCGGGCTGCCGCGACCGGCGGGTGCCGGCGGTGGCGGCCCTGCTGGACTGAACACCTGCTGGACCGAGCACCTGCTGCTGGACCGAACAGGGGACCACGGCCCGCTCAGCCGTCGACGTCCGCGAAGCGGCACGGCTCGATGACGGTCGGGCACAGCTGGGGCAGGTCGTCCGCGTACGGCGGCTCCGTCCCCTGCTCCCCGGGCGCCGGGGCACCGGGGACCTGCGCGGCGAAGCCGTACTGGACGACGGTGACCGCCTTCCCCCCTCCGAGGTCGATCACCCGCTGGTGCAGCGGCCCGAACCGGTGCCGGACATCGCCCCGCAGCACGACCTGCTTCGCGTCCACGGGGAAGACCACGAAGAAGGACAGCCGCCGGTAGTCGCCGATCGTCTGCGGCCGCCTGCGGGCCGTGAAGGCCCCGGGCGGGCCACCGGCGACATCGGTGTTCAGGAGGCCGTCGACCCGGGTGGTCGAGGCCAGGCACAGGCGGGAGTCGTCCTCCAGCCACACCACGTCCGCCCAGTCCTGGGAGCCCTCGCTCCGGTCGAGCACCACCGTGTTCCCCGGCGTCGGGACGGGGCAGTCCGGCGTGTCCTTGTGCATCCTGGCCAACTCGTCCAGGACCCACTGCGCCGACGCCGGGGCCGGCTCCGGCAGCACCACCCGGCGCACCGCCGCAGTGGGCGTCGCCGACGCCGTTGCCGTGGGTTGCGGCGTGGGTTTCGCCGTCGGTTGCGGCGTGCCGCCGTCCTGCCCCGTACAGGCCGCTGCCCCCAGCGCCAGCACCGCCGTCGCCACCACCGCGCCCACGCGCCGCGCCGTACGCTCCATCCCGCCACCCCCGCCAGTCGCCCGCCAGTCGCCCGCCCCCGCAACGTTCGCCCACATCCTGCCGCCCCGGCGGGCCGGGGGCGTCCGCGAACGGCAACAGCCGCGTCCCGAAGCGGCACCCGCCCCGCCGGGCCGGCCAGCGCAGCCAGGGCGGGCAGGGGTGCAACAGGCCTGCACTGAAAGGGCGTTGGGACCTCAGGCGGTGGGCGTCGGGGGGCGGATGCCGAGCCACTGCTCGGCATCCCAGGCCTCGAAGCGCTCCACCTCGGTGAAGCCCAGTTTCGCCGCGAGCCGCATCGAGGCGGTGTTGGCGCTCTGGGTGGTCAGCACCACCGGCTCGCCGGGCAGCGCGCCGGCGAGCCAGGCCAGTGCCGCCGCGCACGCCTCGGCGGCGTAGCCGGATCCCCAGGCCCGGGGCAGGAAGAGGTAGCCGAGGTCGAGCCTGCCGGCGGCGGCCGGGCGGCGGTGTCCGGTCGCCCTCCGGAGCAGGACCAGGCCGATCATCGCCCCGTCGAGTTCGGCGACGAAGGTCCCGGGCCGGTCCTCGGGCGCCCCGGGCAGCTCGCGCTCGACCTCCTCGCGCGGCCGGGCCCCGCCGAGGTAGGTGTGCGCCTCGGGCGAGGAGAGCAGGTCGACGAACGCCGCGCGGTCGCGCTCCCGGCTCCCGCGCAGCACGAGGCGCTCGGTGCGGATCGGCGCGGGCGGCCAGGCCGCGGTTCCCAGGTCCAGGGCTTCCATCCGCGCACCCTACAAGGGCCTGCCGGAGCCTGAGCCGGGGCCACCGGCCGGGCGCCGGGGGCCGGTTGGGGACAGGGGGCCGGTCGGGGACGGGGGCCGGTCGTGGGGGGGGGGGGGGGGGGGGGGGGGGGGGGGGGGGGGGGGGGGGGGGGGGGGGGGGGGGGGGGGGGGGGGGGGGGGGGGGGGGGGGGGGGGGG
>NZ_JBVIWC010000029.1:0-22063 GCF_055594965.1 Kitasatospora sp. NPDC040550
ATCCTCCGACAACACCAACTCGACCTTTGGCCGACCCGTCCGCGCCACAGCCCCAGTCTATATTTATGAATGAAATTCCAGACTCAGGACACTAGTCGCGCCGCCAGACCAACAGGTAACGCCAGAAGAGCAGTTGCCGGAGCGCGTGCCCCGGCAGCTCCCGGGCGGCGTACGCCCGCACCTCGGCGAGTGTGGTCCGCGGCCGCATCACCGGGGCCGGGACGACCGCGGGCGGGGCGCCGCGTTCGCGCAGGTGGACGGCGAGGCGGCAGAGCGCGTTCACCGGGACGGCGGCCAGGCTGATCAGCCGGTCCCGGACGGTGGCCTCGCGGTAGCAGCCGAGCACCACCAGGACCCCGCCGGGCGCGAGCGCCTCGCGCAGCCGGGCCAGGGTGTCCAGTGGGAGGTGGTGCAGGCTGGCCAGGCAGGAGATGACGTCGTAGTGGCCGGGCGGCAGGTGGAGTTCGGCGAGGTCGCTCTGCCGGTAGTGGATGCCGGCGGGCCCGCCGGCGGCGCGGGCGGACGCCAGGACGGCCTCGTCCCGGTCGACGGCGTCCACCTCCAGGCCGCGGCGGGCGAGCGCCCGGGCGAAGCGGCCGGTGCCGCAGCCGACGTCCAGGGCGCGGCGGGCGCCGGGCGGCACGGTGCGCAGCAGTGACCGGTGGTAGTGGTCGTTGTGGTCGAAGGGCATCCGGTCAGACTAGACGGGCCCCACCCGGGTCAGGCGGGCTTCCTGCGGGCCCGGCTGGGCTGGACCCGGGTCGGCTCGCCGGCGGCCTTGGGGTGGTCGGGCGGGTACGGGAGTTCGCCGAGGCCCTCGTCGTGCAGCTGCTTGTCGTAGAGCTCCAGCAGGCCGTCCAGCCGGTACGCGTGGTCCGCCATCTCCGCGTTGAGGTCGCCGAGTTCGGCGAAGCGGGCGGGGACGGTGCGCAGGTCGAAGTCCTCGGGGGAGGCGTCGTCGAGTTCGTCCCAGCGCAGCGGGGCGGAGGCGGTGGCGCGGGGGCGGGCGCGCAGCGAGTAGGCGGAGGCGATGGTGCGGTCGCGGGCCATCTGGTTGTAGTCGACGAAGATGCGTTCGCCGCGTTCCTCCTTCCACCAGGCGGTGGTGACCTGCCTGGGCATCCGCTGTTCCAGGACCCGGCCGAGGGCGATGACGGCGTGCCGACCGTCGGTGAAGGTCCACTCGGGCACCAGCGGGACGTAGACGTGCAGGCCGCGCCCGCCGGAGGACTTGGGCCAGCCGCGCAGCCCGTGCTCCTCCAGCAGGGCGCGCAGTTCGTGGGCGGCGCGGACGGCGTCGTGGAAGTCGGTGCCGGGCTGCGGGTCGAGGTCGATGCGCAGTTCGTCGACGTGGTCGGTGTCGCCGCGCCGGACCGGCCAGGGGTGGAAGGTGAGGCAGCCCAGGTTGGCGGCCCACAGGACGGCGGCCGGTTCGGTGGGGCAGATCTCGTCGGCGGAGCGGCCGCTGGGGAACTCGATCCGGGCGGTGGGCAGCCAGTCCGGCAGGCCCTTGGGGGCGCGTTTCTGGTAGAAGAACTCGCCGTCGACGCCGTCGGGGAAGCGCTGGAGGGTGGTGGGCCGGTCGCGCAGCCCGTGCAGTACTCCGTCGGCGACGGCCAGGTAGTACTGGGCGACGTCCAGCTTGGTGAAGCCGCGCTCGGGGTAGTACACCTTGTCCGGGTTGGACAGCCGGACGGTGCGCCCGGCGACTTCCAGTTCGACGGCTGTGCCCATGCCTCTCACGCTAAGGGCGCCGCGCCCGGCGCGCGCCCCGGGGCGAACCGCGCCAGGCTGGGACGCATGGACCTGCCCGTGATGCCGCCGGTGGCCCCGATGCTCGCCAAGTCGGTGGCCAGGATCCCGCCGGGGATGCAGTACGAGGCGAAGTGGGACGGCTTCCGCAGCATCGTGTTCCGTGACGGTGCCGAGGTGGAGCTGGGCAGCCGCACCGGCAAGCCGCTGACCAGGTACTTCCCCGAGTTGGTGGAGGCCTTCCGGCGGGAGCTGCCGCCGCGTTGCGTGCTGGACGGCGAGGTGGTGATCGCCCGGGAGGGGCGGCTGCGCTTCGAGGAGCTGCTGGAGCGGATCCATCCGGCGGCGAGCCGGGTGAAGCTGCTCGCGGAGCGGACGCCCGCCTCCTTCGTGGCCTTCGACCTGCTGGCCCTCGGTGGCGAGTCGCTGCTGGACGAGCCGCTGTCGGTGCGCCGCCCGGCCCTGGAGGCGGCGCTCGCGCGGGCCGCCGACCCGGTGTTCACCGCCCCCGCCTCGACCGACCCCGAGCTGGCGCGGACCTGGTTCGCCGAGTACGAGGGCGCCGGGCTGGACGGGGTGGTGGCCAAGCCGCTGGACCAGCCGTACCGGCCGGGCGAGCGGACCATGTACAAGATCAAGCATGAGCGCACCGCCGACTGCGTGGTGGCCGGCTACCGCGAGCACAAGAGCGGCCCGGTGGTCGGCTCGCTGCTGCTGGGCATCCACGACGACCGGGGCCGGCTGCAGCACGTCGGGGTGTGCGCCGCCTTCCCGATGGCGCGCCGCCGCGAACTGGTCGAGGAGCTGGCCCCGCTCAGGATGGACGACCTCGCCCAACACCCCTGGGGCGCCTGGGCGGAGGAGTCCGCGCACGCGGAGGGTCGGCTGCCGGGTGCGGTCAGCCGCTGGACCGGCGGCAAGGACCTGTCCTGGATCGCGCTGCGCCCCGAGCGGGTGGTCGAGGTGGCGTACGACCACATGGAGGGCAGCCGCTTCCGGCACACCGCCCAGTTCCGCCGCTGGCGGCCGGACCGCACGCCGGAGAGCTGCACCTACGCGCAGTTGGAGGAGCCGGTCTCGTACGACCTCGGCAAGGTGCTGGGGCTCTGACGGGCCGTCAGGACAGCAAGGGGCCCGACCCGGTCGCACCGGGTCGGGCCCCTGTCCTGCCCGCGTGCCGCGGTCAGGCCCGCACGGTGGTGGGGGCGTTGCCCGGGAGCGAGGGCGCGCCGCTCCCGGAGCCGGTGGCCGAGGGGGAGCCGGAGGCGCCGCCCGAGGCCGGGGCCGACGGCGAGGCGGTCTCCGTCGGGAGCGCGTAGACGTTGTTCGGCGAGATGATCTTGGTGATCGCGTTGGCGAACAGCGTGGACGGCTCCTGGCCCTGGGAGATCACATCGGTGTTGAGCAGCAGCACCATGGTGGCCTGGGCGTCCGGCATGTACACCGCGACGCTCTCGTAGCCGGGCATCGAGCCGTTGTGCCCGATCCAGCCGTTGTTGTTGAACAGGCCGAAGCCGTAGGTGACGCCGGGGTCGCCGGTGGGCAGGGTCTTCAACCGCTCGGTCTGGCTGGCCGGGCTGATGATCGCGCCGGTGGCCATGGTCTTGGCCCAGCTCTCCAGGTCCGCGAGCTGGGTGATGACGGCACCGGCCGTCCAGGCCCAGGACGGGTTCCAGTTGGTGGCGTCCTGGATGTCCCCGTTGGGCGTCTGGTTGGTGTAGCCGTGGGCGTGCGGGTCGGGGAGCGTCCCGTCGCTGGGGAAGCTCGTCTTGGCCAGCGAGGCGGGCGTGAACACCTGGGCCTGGAGGAAGTCGCCCGCGCTCTGCCCGCCGACCTTCTCGATCAGCTTGCCCAGGATGATGTAGTTGCTGTTGTTGTACTGGAACCGCTGCCCGGGCGGGAACACGGCGGGGTGCTTGTAGCCGTAGGCGAGCAGCTGGTCCGGGGTGAACACGTGGTTCGGGTCGCCGATCAGCGTGTTCACGAAGTCCGGGTCGGAGCTGTACGGGAAGAGGCCGCTGCGCATCTCGCCGAGCTGGCGGACGGTGATCCCGTCGCCGCCGGGGACGCCGTCCACGTACTTGGAGATCGGGTCGTCCAGCGCCACCTTGCCCTGGTCGACCAGGCGCAGCACGGCGGTCGCGGTGAAGGTCTTGCTCTCGCTGCCGATGCGGGTGAACAGCCCGGGGTCCATCGGCGTGTTGGCGGTCTTGTCGGAGACGCCGAAGGACTTCTGGTACGTGCCGCCCGGCGTGATGATCCCGACCGAGATGCCGGGCACCGCGTTCTGCTTGAGCACCGACTGGATCGCGGCGTCCAGCTTGGCGGTGACGGCCGGGGTCAGCTGCACCACCGCGTTCGAGGAGGCGCTCCCCGAGGGGGAGTTCCCCGGGGACGGGCTGAGCGCGGCCGGTTCGGCGGTGACCGCCGGCTCGGCGGCCTGCCGGGCGGACGTCGACTCTCCGGAGCAGGCGGTGGCGGTCAGCAGGCCGGCCAGCGCGAGGGCGGCTCCTGCGGCCAGCCGGGCGGAGCGGGGAGCGGCCGGGCGGGGCCGTCGGGTGTTGGTCATGGAGTGGGGCGCCTCTCTGCGGCGAAGGGCCCCGGAGCGCTGCTCCACGGGGCCGTGGGGGAGCGTCGCCACCGTAAGCACCGCCCTCGAACACCCGCGCGCCGGTGGCGGCCGGGCTGGCCCGAACGGAACCAAGCCCACCCGACTGGCCCGTTCCCGCTGGCGGATCGTTGTCAAGTACCCCGGCAGTACGGCCGGTTGGTGTCGTCATCGGTGCCGCACGCTCGGCCGGACGGGTGAGCACCGGCACGCCGCGCCCGCCCCCGGGCCCAGCTCGGGCACGATCGTTTA
This sequence comes from Kitasatospora sp. NPDC040550, assembly GCF_055594965.1. Lineage (NCBI taxonomy): Bacteria > Bacillati > Actinomycetota > Actinomycetes > Kitasatosporales > Streptomycetaceae > Kitasatospora > Kitasatospora sp. NPDC040550. The sequence continues at coordinate 4,613 of NZ_JBVIWC010000029.1, forward strand.
GCCCAGCTGTGGCCGCCCTTAAGAATTCCTCGATGGACCGCACCCCCTCCCACCAGGCAGATTTCTGCCTGCCGGAACGTGCCCGTCAGGAGCGGCCGAACCGAGCCACCGGCCTGCCCGACCCTCGAAGGCCGTCCCCGATCAGCACGTCAGGAGCCGTCTCCCGTGAAGGCACTCGTCAAGCAGCACGCCGAGCCCGGCCTCTGGATGATCGACGTCCCGAAGCCCGAGATCGGCCCCGGCGAGGTGCTGATCAAGGTGCTGCGCACCGGCATCTGCGGCACCGACCTGCACATCCGCAAGTGGGACGGCTGGGCGCAGCAGACCATCAAGACCCCGCTGGTGCTCGGCCACGAGTTCGTCGGCGAGGTCGCCGAGCTCGGCGCCGGCGTCGCGGACATCGCGATCGGCGACCTGGTCAGCGGCGAGGGCCACCTGGTCTGCGGCAAGTGCCGCAACTGCCTGGCCGGCCGCCGCCACCTGTGCCGCAACACCGTCGGCCTGGGCGTGAACCGGGACGGCGCCTTCGCCGAGTACGTGGCGCTGCCCGCCTCCAACGTCTGGGTGCACCGGGTGCCGGTCGACCTCGACGTGGCCGCGATCTTCGACCCCTTCGGCAACGCCGTGCACACCGCGCTGTCCTTCCCGCTGGTCGGCGAGGACGTGCTGGTCACCGGCGCCGGCCCGATCGGCATCATGGCGGCCGCCGTCGCCAAGCACGCCGGCGCCCGCAACGTGATGATCACCGACGTCTCCCCGTACCGCCTCGACCTGGCCCGCCAGGTCGGCGTGACGCTGGCGCTCAACGTCGCCGAGCACACCATCGAGGAGGGCCAGCAGAAGCTGGGCCTGCGCGAGGGCTTCGACGTCGGCCTGGAGATGTCCGGCCGCCCCGAGGCGATGCAGTCGATGATCGCCAACATGACCCACGGCGGCAAGATCGCCATGCTGGGCCTGCCGGCCGAGGACTTCCCGGTGGACTGGGCCTCGATCGTCACCTCGATGATCACCATCAAGGGCATCTACGGCCGCGAGATGTTCGAGACCTGGTACGCGATGTCGGTGCTGCTGGAGGGCGGCCTGGACCTCAGCCCGGTGATCACCGGCCGCTACGCCGCCACCGACTTCGAGGCCGCCTTCGACGACGCCGCGAGCGGCAACTGCGGCAAGATCATCCTCGACTGGACCGCCTGAGCCCCGCCCGGGCCCGCCGATCCGCCGCCCCGCCGCCCCGCCGCTACGACTAGGAGTCTGCCCGTGTTCGACAACGTGCGCGCCGACATCGCCACCACCCTCGACGAGATCCGCGAGGCCGGCCTGTTCAAGCCGGAGCGGGTGATCGGCAGCCCGCAGAGCGCCGAGGTCACCGTCACCTCCGGCGGCCGCCCCGGCGAGGTGCTGAACTTCTGCGCCAACAACTACCTCGGCCTGGCCGACCACCCCGAGGTGCTCGCCGCGGCCAAGGACGCCCTGGACCGCTGGGGCTACGGCATGGCCTCGGTCCGCTTCATCTGCGGCACCCAGGACGTGCACAAGGAGCTGGAGGACCGCCTCTCGGCCTTCCTCGGCCAGGAGGACACCATCCTCTACTCCTCGTGCTTCGACGCCAACGGCGGCGTCTTCGAGACCCTGCTGGACGACCGCGACGCCGTCATCTCCGACGCGCTCAACCACGCCAGCATCATCGACGGCATCCGGCTCAGCAAGGCCCGCCGCCACCGCTACGCCAACCGCGACCTGGCCGACCTGGAGCAGCAGCTCAAGGAGACCCAGGACGCCCGCCGCCGCTTGATCGTCACTGACGGCGTCTTCTCGATGGACGGCTACGTCGCCCCGCTGCGCGAGATCTGCGACCTGGCCGACCGCTACGACGCCATGGTCATGGTCGACGACTCGCACGCCGTCGGCTTCGTCGGCGCCGGCGGCCGCGGCACCCCCGAACTGCACGGCGTGATGGACCGGGTGGACATCATCACCGGCACCCTGGGCAAGGCGCTCGGCGGCGCCTCCGGCGGCTACGTCGCCGCCCGCCGGGAGATCGTCGCCCTGCTGCGCCAGCGCTCCCGCCCGTACCTGTTCTCCAACTCGCTGGCCCCGGTGATCGCGGCCGCCTCCTTGAAGGTGCTCGACCTGGTCGAGCAGTCCAACGAGCTGCGCGAGCGGCTGGCGGCCAACACGGCGCTGTTCCGCTCGAAGATGACCGAGGCCGGGTTCGAGATCCTGCCGGGCGACCACCCGATCGCCCCGGTGATGATCGGCGACGCGGCGAAGGCCGGCCGCCTGGCCGAACTCCTGCTGGAGCGCGGCGTGTACGTGATCGGCTTCTCGTACCCGGTGGTCCCGCACGGCGCTGCCCGGATCCGGGTCCAGCTCTCCGCGGCCCACTCCACCGAGGACGTCGAGCGCGCCGTCGCCGCCTTCGTGGACGCCCGCGCCGCGCTGGAGGGCTGACGCCCGCGTGGGTCTGACCCCCCAGGAGGGGATGACCCCCAGGAGGGGGTGACCCCCGCGAGAGAGTGACCCCCAGGAGGGGGTGACCCCGACGAAGGGCCCGCCCCCCACCGGGGGTTGACCCCCACAAGCCGCCCGCGGGGCCGAGCCGCTCGGAACCGGCCCGTCCCCGCGGGCTCACAACCGCCCTGCGGTGGTGGTGAATCGATTCGCCACCGCCGCGCGGCCCGAAGACCAACTGCCCCACCCTCCCGCCTCGGGGGTGGGACACCGGCCCGCACCGGTGTCCCACCCCCGTTCGCGGTTCCGCCCCCAGCTCACGTTACCGGCCAGTAATTTGGCTGATCATCGCCTCCTCCGGGGCCGGGTTCGATCACTAGGCTCGTCGTGATCACATCAAGTGGACCGAGGGAGCAGCGCGTGATGGCACGACCCCACCGAACCGGCGGACACCGGGCGGCGAGCGCCGCCCTCGCCCTGGCGCTCGGGCTCGGGCTCGCAACGGGTGCGGTGGCACAACCCGCCGCCGCCGCACCCGCGTTCGGCTCGGCCGCCGCGTCGGCGCTCGGCGGCTTCCGGCTGGCCGACATCACCGCCCGGGACGGCATCGTGCTCAAGGCCGACGTCTTCACCCCGCCCGCCGGGACCCCGGGGGCCGACGCCCGGGGCCGCTACCCGGTCGTGGTGCAGCCCGCGAGCTGGGGGCAGAACGACCTGGAGTACGTCGCCCAGGGGCACCGGTTCGCCGCCGCCGGGTACGTCGTCGTGACGTACACCGTGCGCGGGTTCTGGGGTTCGGGCGGGGAGGTGGACGTCGCCGGGCCCAAGGACGTCGCCGACATCTCGACGGTGATCGACTGGGCCCTCGCCCACACCCCGGCGGACCCGGACCGGGTCGGCATGATCGGCCTGTCGCTCGGCGGCGGCCTCACCCTCCTCGGTGCCGCGTTCGACCCCCGGATCAAGGCCGTCGCCTCGCTGAGCGGCTGGGCCGACCTGACCGACGCGCTGTACAGCGGGCAGACCCGGCACACCGCCGCCGCCACCAGGCTGGCCCGGATCGAGGGCCTGACCGGCCGCAAGAGCCCGGAGTTCGCGGCCGCCCTGGACGACCTGTTCGGCGACCACGACCTCCCTGACGTGATCGCCTGGGCGAAGCTCCGCTCGCCCGCCGCCTACCTGGACCGGATCAACGCCAACGGCGCCGCCGTCTACCTGGCCAACGGCTGGAGCGACAGCTTCTTCAACCCCGGCCAGATGACCGACTTCTACCGGCGGCTGACCGTCCCCAAGCGCCTCGAACTGCGGCCCGGCGACCACGCCAGCCAGGAGTTCACCGGCCTGCTCGGCTTCTCCAACGCCACCTGGGACGACGCCCGCGGCTGGCTCGACCAGCACCTCAAGGGCGTGGCGGGCGCGGGCCTGCCGCCGGGCGTCGACCTGGAGGTCCGCCCGAGCGGTGCCCACGAGGCGTACCCGGACTGGGACTCGGTCGCCTCCCGCACCGAGCGGCTGGACTTCGCCGGCACGGCCACCGTCCGCGGCGGCCGTCCGTCCGGTGCGAGCGGCGGCACGGTGCTGCTCTCCGGCCTGGTCGACCAGTGGCTGCACCAGCCGCCGACCGTCCTGGTGCCGCTGCTGGACCGCGCGGCCGCCGCAGTCCGGCAGTCGGAGCCGTACGAGCGGGGCCTCGCCGTGCGCGGGGCCGTCCGGGTGCACACCACCGTGACCGGTTCGGCGCCGCAGGGCACCGCCGTCGCGTACCTCTACGACGTGGACGCGCTCGGCGCCGGGCGGCTGATCGCGCACGCCCCGCAGAGCTGGTCCGGGCGGCCGGCGGGGCAGTCCTTCCCGCTGGACGTCACGCTGTTCCCCACCGCGTACGACCTCCCGGCCGGCCACCGGCTCGCGCTGGTGCTCGGCACCGGCGACGGCCTGTACGGCGGCGAGACACCGGCGGGCAGCACGGTGACCTTCGGTCCGGCGGACGTCTCGCTGCCCGTCCGCTGAGGCCGGCGCCACCCCGCCCTCCCGCAGTCGGAGGGCGGGGCGACGGCCGGTCGGACAGGCCCCCCCGGGCGGTCGGTCCGGGGACGAGCCAAGCCGTGGACGGCCCCCGGGGTCAACAGCTGAGATGAATCCCGACGGAAAATACGTCAACAGACGTAATCGGGCGGGCGGCGGGTGCGGGGGCCGGGCGCAGCTCAGAGGCGGCGGCGGAACACGTCCGTGACGGTGTTGGTGTCGCCCGGCACCAGGTTGCCGTCCTCGGCGTCGAACAGCACCGTGCCGCCCTCGGCGTCGACGTACGGGTTCTGCGCGGCGGCGGTGCTCTGGGAGCCGTCCGCGGCGAGGCTGACCCGCTCGACCCGGCCGGTCCACAGGTCCCGGCGGAACACGTCGGAGGACTGGTTGGTGTCGTCGGCGACCAGGTCGTCCGCGGCGGAGTCGAAGTAGACCCAGCGCCCGTCGGCGGTGATCGCCGGGTCGTAGGAGCCGTCGGTGGGCGTGGTGCCGGGCAGCGGGGTGTTGACCAGGGTGACCTTGCCGGTGACCAGGTCGTGGACGTACAGGTCCATCCGGAGGCCGTGGTTGCCCGGGCGGGGGCCGACGCCGTAGGTCGGCATGCCGTACAGCGCGTAGCGGCCGTCGGGGCTGAGCCGGGCGTCCGTCAGGCCGACGCCGCGCTCGGCGCCGGTGGTGTCCACGCCGGCGACGACGGTCCGGCCGGTGGCGGCGGACCAGACGTAGTACGGATAGAAGTGCGGGCCGGCCAGCTCGGCGTCGGCGGCCGCGGGGGCGGCGGGGGTGCCCGGGGCGGGGTCGGTGAGGTTGTAGGCCCGGGAGACGAAGCCGACCGTGCGGCCGTCCGCGCTGATCGTCGGACGGTAGGAGTGGTTGTCCGCGCCGGTGCCGCCCGCGGGGCCGGTGGTGACCAGCCGGGTGGTGTGGGTCCAGCGGTCGGTGACGTAGATGTTGATCTTCCCGCGGTGGATGCCCGTGGTCAGGTCGGTGCGGTTCGAGGCGTAGGCGACGTAGCGGCCGTCCGCGCTCAGCGTGGGGTTGTCCGCGCTGCGGATGGTCTCGTCGTCGTCGGTGGCGAGCAGGCCGCCGGTGATCAGCTCGGTGTGCCCGGTCCAGCGGTCGCGGACGAACACGTCGTTCGCGTGCTTGGCCTGGCCGGGGACGACGTCGGTGGCAGCGGTGCTGAACGCCACGAACCGGCCGTCGGCGCTGATCGAGGCGTCCGTGGTGGGGGCGTTCAGCTGCGAGCCGTCGTCGGCGACGCTGACCCGCTCGATGTGGCCGTTGCGCAGGTCGCGGACGTAGACCTCGCCGGAGTTCGGGGTGCCGGTGGACGGCAGCAGGTCGGTCGCGCTCGACGAGAACAGGGCCGAACGGCCGTCCGCGCTCAGCCCGAGCCCGGTCGAGGCGCCGTTCAGCTGCTCCCCCTTGAAGCCCTCGCTGACCCGGGCGGTGTCGCCCTTCGGTGGCCGGGCCTCGGCGGCGGGCATCACGGCGCCGACCGCGAGGGCGGCCACCAGGACGCAGCCGGCGCGGGCGAGCCGGCGGCGGGAACGAGCGGTGATCATGGACATCCTCCCCTGATGACGAGTACCGGGCCCCGGAGTCCCCGGCCCGGTCCGTCCCCGAGCCAAGCGCCGTGCGGACCGGGCGGTCAACCGGCCGAGACGATCTCGCGCCGAAATACGCCACCAGTGGTACTGCCCCGGAAACGGCCCCGGGAGCGTCCTCCCGAAAGCCCCGGACCGCCCCGCCGACCGGCGCCACGGACGGCCCCCGAACCGCACCCCGGAAGGCCCCGGAACCGGACCCCGGACGGCCCGCTCCGCCGCGCTGGCAGAATTGGCGTGTGATCGACGCACGACGGCTGCGGACCCTCCGGGCCGTGGCGGACCACCGCACCGTGACCGCCGCGGCGGCCGCCCTCTACCTGACCCCCTCCGCGGTCTCCCAGCAGCTGGCCGCCCTGGAACAGGAGACCGGCCACCACCTGCTGGCCCGGGAGGGCCGGGGCGTGCGGCTGACCGCCGCCGGGGAGATCCTGCTCGGCCACGCCGACGCGGTGCTCGCCCAGCTGGAGCGGGCCGAGGCCGACCTCGCCGCGTACAGTGCGGGCGTCGCGGGCGAGGTCACCGTCGCGTCCTTCGCCACCGGCATCTCGCACGTGCTCGCCCCGGCGATCGGCCTGCTGGCCGGCCGCGCCCCCGGGGTGCGGCTCAAGGTGCTCGATGCCGAGGGCGACGCCAGCCTCCCGATGGTGCTGGACGGCCGCGCCGACCTCGCGGTGGCCGTCGAGTACCGGGGCGCCCCGCGCGCCGACGACGCCCGGCTGACCAGGGTCCCGCTGTACGCCGAGCCCTTCGAGGCCGTGCTGCCGCTGGCCCACCCGCTGGCCGCCGAGGCCGGGCCGCTGGCCGTGGCCGCGCTTGCGGACGAGCCGTGGATCGGCCCCTACCCGGGCAACCCCTGCCACGACGTGGTCCTGCTCGCCTGCGAGCACGCCGGCTTCCAGCCGCGCCTGCTGCACTCTTCCGACGACTTCCGCGCCGTCGTCGCCCTGGCCTCGGCGGGCGCGGGCGTTGCCCTGGTGCCGCGCTCCGCGCTCCGCGGGGTGGACCTGGCCCGGGTGGCGGTCCGCCCGGTCGACAGCGACCTCGCCACCCGCCGGGTCTTCGCCGCCGTCCGGGCCGGCGCCGACGGGCACCCGCTGCTCCGCCCGGTCCTCGACTCCCTCGCCGAGGCCGCCGCCGCGGGCGCCTGACGCCCGGGCCGGCCGGCTGTCGGCTGTCGGCCGGCTGTCGGCCGGGGGGCGGAGCGCGGATCAGCGCTGGAGCTCGACCCGGCCCCGCTGCGGGGGGTCGGCGTCCGCGCTGCCCACGGCGGCGAGGCCGAGCACGGCGGTGCCCGGCGCGGCGGCGGCGAACCGCAGCCGCACCCGTCCCGGAAGCCCCCGAACCGCCGTCGGCCCGCCGCCCGGTAGGGTCGGGCCACAGGGTTCGTACGCGTCCGGGGAGGGGGAGGGCCGTGAGCGCCGTGCCGGTCACCGTCTGGGGGGCCGTGCGACGGCGGCCGTTGGGCTTCCTCCGGTCGGCGTGGCCGCTGCGCGTCTGGGCGTTCCTGCTGACCGGCACCCTCCAGGGCGCCGCCGTGCTGGTGCTGCTGGCGGTGCTGCTGTTCGTCGGCGTCGGGCTGTCCGTGCTCGGGATCGGCCTGCTGGTGCTGGCCGGTACGGCCGTGCTCGGGGTGCCGTTCGGCGCGTTGGAGCGGCGGCGGCTGCTGCTGGTCGAGCCGGTGCCGCTGGCCGACCCGCACGGGTCGCTGCCCGGCGCGGGAGCGGCGGTCCGGCTGCGGAGCAGGCTCCGGGAGCGGGCCACCTGGCGCGAACTGGCCTATCTGCTGGTCCAGGCCGTGCTGTTCACGGCGAGCGGTCTCGGCTTCGTCGCGCTGTTCGGGTTCTCGCTGCTGCTGCTGGCGGCGCCGGTGTTCGTGTGGGCGGTCAGTCCGGACACCGTGATGCTGATCCCCGGTCAGCCGATCTCGCAGCCGCTCGCGGCCCTGCCCGGCACCGCCGCCGGGCTGCTCGGGCTGGTGCTCTGCGCCTACGCCGGGGCCCTGCTGGCCGGGGCCCAGGTGTGGACGGCGCAGCTGCTGCTCGCGGCGCGGGACGAGGACCTGAGCGGCCGGGTCACCGAACTCACGCGCTCCCGCGCCCGGTTGGTGGACGCCTTCGAGGCGGAGCGGCGCCGGATCGAGCGTGACCTGCACGACGGCGCCCAGCAGCAGCTGGTGGCGCTGAGCATGACCCTGGGCCTGGCCGAACTGGAGCTGCGCGGCCGGGAGCCGGCCGCCGCCGAACTGGTCACCCGGGCCCGCGGCGAGGCCCGGCGGGCCCTGGAGCAGCTGCGCACCCTGGTGCGCGGGATCCACCCGCAGGTGCTGACCGACCACGGACTGCCCGCGGCCGTCGCCGAGTTGGCTCTGCGCCACCCCGTCCCGGTCACCGTCGACATCGACCTGCCGCACCGGCTGCCCGGCCCGGTGGAGACCGCCGCGTACTTCACCGTCACCGAGGCGCTGACCAACGCCGCCAAGCACAGCGGCGCGGACGAGGTCGACGTCGCGGCGCGCCTGGAGGACGGGAAGCTCGTGCTGCTCGTCACCGACAACGGCCGTGGCGGGGCCGATCCCGCCGCCGGTGCCGGCCTCCAGGGGCTGGCCGACCGGGTGGCCATCCTGAGAGGACGACTCATCGTGACCAGCCCCGTCGGCGGACCGACCCGACTGCGCGTGGAGGTCCCGTGCTCCGCGTAGTGCTCGCCGAGGACGCCGTACTGCTGCGGGCCGGCCTGGTGGAGCTGCTCGACCGGGTCGGGCACCGGGTGGTCGCCGCGGTCGGCGAGGCCGGGGAACTGGCCCGGGCCGTCGACGCCGAACGGCCCGACGTCGTCATCACCGACGTCCGGATGCCGCCGGACTTCCGGGACGAGGGGCTCCGGGCCGCCGTCGAACTGCGCTCCCGGCACCGGGGGCTGCCCGTCCTGGTGCTCTCCCAGTACGTGGCGACGGCCTACGCGGCCAAGCTGTTCGGCGAGGACGCCGCCACCGGGGGCGGCCTCGGCTACCTGCTCAAGGACCGGGTCGGCGAGGTCACCGACTTCATCGACGCGCTGGAGCGGGTGGCGGCCGGGCAGACCGTGCTGGACCCGGAGGTGGTCCGGGTGCTGCTCGGGCAGCGCACCGCCGACGAGCCGTTGAAGCGGCTCACCCCGCGCGAGCGGGAGGTGCTGGGGCTGATGGCGGAGGGGCTCAACAACCAGTCGATCGCCCAGCGGCTGACCGTCACCGAGGCCTCGGTGGTCAAGCACGCCGGCAACATCTTCATGAAGCTGGACCTCGACCCGGTGGAGGGCAACCGGCGGGTGCTGGCGGTGCTGGCGTACCTGCGGGGGCGGCCGGTCGTCCCGCCGGCGGGGCGGTGACGGGGCGCAGCTCCACGCCGGGGGTGAGCAGCCGGGTGAGCCGCTCGGCCGAGGCGTCCCAGGACCACTGGTCGGCCACCCAGCGGCGGCCCCGCCGCCCGAACTCCCGGGCCCGGTCCGGGTCCAGCAGGGCCGCCGCGACGGCGTCGGCCACGGCCGGCACGGACCGGCCGTCCACCACGCTCCCGGTCCGGCCGTCCAGCACGGCGTCGGGCGCGCCGCCGGAGTCGCCGGCCACCACGGGCAGGCCGCCGGCCGCGGCCTCCAGCAGGACGATGCCCAGGCCCTCCGCCTCCAGGCCGGCCCGCCTGGTCCGGCACGGCATGGCGAAGACGTCCGCCGCCGCGTAGTACCGGGCGGTCGCGTCGTGGTCCAGTCCGCCGGCGAACACCACGGCGCCCGGGGCGAGTCGGTCCGCCAGCCCGCGCAGCCGCCGCTCGTCGGGGCCCTGCCCGACCAGCAGCAGGACGGCGTCCGGGACGCTCCGGCGGATCAGCGGCAGCGCCCGGATCAGGGCGTCCTGGCCCTTGCGGGGCACCAGTCGGGACACGCAGAGGACGACCCGGGCGTCGCCGAGGCCGTACTCGGCGCGGACCGCCCGGCGGTGCTCCGCCGAGGGGCGGAACGTCTCCGCGTCCACACCGGGGACGAGCCGGACCAGCCGGGCCCGCGGGCCCAGCGCGGGGGCGATCCGACGGCGGGTGTACTCGCCGAGGTAGGTGACCACGTCCACGTGGTCGCCTATCCGGCGCAGCAGCCGGCGGGCCAGCGGGGCGCGGGCCCACCAGATCTCGTGGCCGTGGGTGGTGGCGACGCTCCGCTCGATCCCGCCGCGGCGCAGCGCGGGCGCCATCGCGGCCAGCGGCGCGGCGGCGCCGAACCAGACCCGGTCGCAGCCGTGGGTGCGGGCGATCTCCACGGCCCGGCGGGTGACCCGGGCGGTGGGCAGCAGGGTGCGGGCCGGGTCGCGGACCACCGGGAAGGGCAGGGCGGCGTCGTACCGGGCGGCGCCCGGTTCGGCGGAGGTGTAGACGACCACGTCGTGGTCCGGCACGCGTACGGCCATCGCGTGCACGAAGGTCTCGATGCCGCCCTGCCGGGGCGGGAAGTCGTTGGTGACGATCAGGGTGGTGCCCATGGGGTGTCGGTGCCTCGTATCCGGGAGGGGTGGACGGTCAGACGGTGAACAGGTGGTGCCGGCGGTCGGCGCCGCGCGGCGGGGCGGGGGCGGGAACCGGGACCGGGCGCGCCGCGCGCGACCCGGGCAGGACGCGGGCCCGGAGCGCCGGCACGGCGGGCAGCGCCAGGTAGCCGAAGCGGCCGGCCGGGGCCGGCAGGAAGGCGGCGCCCAGGCCGAGGGCCGGCCGGTCGGCGGCGGCGCCCCAGGTCCGGTGCGGGCCGAGCGGGGAGACGAGGGGGAACACGGCGGTCCAGTACCACCTGGGCCCGTCGGCTCCCGGAGCCCGGTGGGGCTGGTGAGTGAGCACCCCACCATTGCAGCCGTGGCGGGTGGGTGACGTCATGACGGCCAGGTCGAGGAACGGTGGTCGGGTTTTCCCTACCGTCCGGGCTCTGCCGAGACCGTCCAGGCTGTGCCGAGCCCTCTCCCGGCCGTCCCGGCCCCGGCCGGGATCGTGCCCGAACCGCCGTGCGGCGGACCGCGTAGGGTGGCGGGAACCATGACCGGCCGCACCCCAGGAGCCCCCATGACCTCGACCGTCGTCCCCGCCGGCCCGCTGCCGGTCGGGGTGATCGGCCTCGGCGACATCGCGCAGAAGGCGTACCTGCCGGTGCTCACCGCCCTGCCCGGGCTGGACCTGCGCCTGATGACCCGGGACCGGGCCAAGCTGGACCGGCTGGGGGAGACCCATCGGATCGACGCCGCAAGCCGGTTCACCGACCTGGGCGCGCTGATCGACAGCGGCATCCGGGCCGCCTTCGTGCACGCGGCCACCGACCAGCACGTGCCGATCGTCGAGCGGCTGCTCGGCGCCGGGGTGGACGTGTACGTCGACAAGCCGCTCGACTACACCGTGGACGGCGCCCGCCGGCTGGTCGACCTCGCCGACCGGACCGGCCGCTCGCTGATGGTCGGCTTCAACCGGCGCCACGCCCCCGGCTACGCCCAGGCGTTGGAGCGCCCGCGCGACCTGATCGTGCTGCAGAAGAACCGCGAGGGCCTGCCCGAGGCCGCCCGGACGCTGGTCTTCGACGACTTCGTGCACGTGGTGGACACCCTGCGGTTCCTGGTACCGGGCGAGATCGAGCAGGTCGACGTCCGGGCCCGAAAGGACCGCGAGGGCCTGGTGGAGCACGTGGTGCTGACGCTCGGTGGGGAGGGCTTCACCGCGCTCGGCATCATGAACCGGGTCTCCGGCTCGACCGAGGAGGTGCTGGAGGTCTCCGGCGGCGACTCCAAGCGCGAGGTGCGCAACCTCGCCGAGGTGGTCGACCACCGGGGCCAGCCCACCGTCCGGCGGCGCGGTGACTGGGTGCCGGTGGCCCGTCAGCGCGGGATCGAGCAGTGCGTGCTGGGCTTCCTGGACGCCGTCCGGGCCGGGAAGACCCTGGACGCCCATGACGCGCTGCGCACCCACGAGTTGTGCGAGCTGATCGTGGAACGGATCGGATAAAGCCGGGCAAAGGCGCGGTCAAACTGGGGGAATGCTGGGCGCGGGCTGGAAGGAGCCTGGGAGACAACCGAATCGATGCTTCCGCACGTCACCGGGCCGGAACCGACAGTTCATTGACGAGGTCTTGTCGGGGCATTTTCTACGCGCGTATCTTGAGGGCGCCGCGGGGGAACGGGAGCCGTCCCCCGCTCTCTCCCCACCTTCCTTCTACGCGAGTAGCGTCCGCTGCCCGAGCTAGGAGCCATGCCCCGGTGACCACCGCCCCCGCCCCCCGCCCCCGCAGAGCCGCCCTGTTGCGCGCCGCCGTCGCCCCGGCCGCACTCGCCGTCTCGCTGGTGCTCGTCCCGCTGCCGTCCGCCGTCGCCGCCGGCGCGGCCGCCGCCCCGCCCGCGCCCACCGAGGCCGGTCCGCTGCGGATCCACGACATCCAGGGCACCACCCGGGTCTCCCCGCAGGCCGGCAAGCCGGTCACCGGCGTGCCCGGAATCGTCACCGGCGTGCGCGCGTACGGCAGTTCCAAGGGATTCTGGCTGCAGGACCCGAACCCGGACGCCGACCCGGCCACCAGCGAGGGCATCTTCGTCTTCACCGGCGGAAACCCGACCGTGAAGGTCGGCGACTCGGTGCTGGTCAGCGGCAAGGTCACCGAGTACTACCCGAACTACTCGGGCGGCTCGCAGTCCGTCACCGAGATCACCGGCCCGGCCGTCACGGTGCTCTCCGCCGGCAACCCGCTGCCCGCCCCCGTGGTGGTGGACACCCGCAACATCCCCGGCACCTACGCCCCGCCGGCCGGGCCCGACGGCAGCATCGACGCCGGGCGGCTCGACCCGGAGAAGTACACCCTGGACTTCTACGAGTCGCTGGAGGGCATGCTCGTCCAGGTCAAGGACGTCCGGGTGATACAGGCGACCGACAAGTACAACGAGCTCTGGGTCGCCGCCGACCGGCAGGACCAGCGCAGCAAGCGCGGCGGCGTGCTCTACGAGTCCTACCGCGAGCCCAACGTCGGCCGCCTGATGGTGCAGCAGCAGGCCGCCGTCACCCAGCAGCCCTTCCCGGTGGCCAACGTCGGCGACGAGCTGGCCGGCACCACCACCGGCCCGCTGGACTACAACGCCTTCGGCGGCTACACCCTGGTGGCCGGCACCCTCGGCACCCTCAAGGACAACCACCTCCAGCGCGAGGTCACCCCGCAGGCGGGCGAGCGCGAACTCACCGTCGCCACCTACAACGTGGAGAACCTGGCCGCCACCAACCCGGACGCCAAGTTCGCCGAGCTGGCCCAGGGCATCGTCACCAACCTGCGCTCGCCCGACATCGTCGCCCTGGAGGAGATCCAGGACGACAACGGCGCCAAGAACGACGGCACCGTCGACGCCGGCCGGACCGTCGCCAGGTTCCTCGCCGCGATCAAGGCGGCCGGCGGCCCCGCCTACGACTGGCGCTCGGTCGACCCCCAGGACGGCAAGGACGGCGGCGAACCCGGCGGCAACATCCGCCAGGTCTTCCTGTTCAACCCCCAGCGGGTCTCCTTCACCGACATCCCCGGCGGCAGCGCCACCACCGCCGTCGGCGTCACCGGCACCGGCGCCGCCACCGCGCTCACCGCCTCGCCCGGCCGGATCGCGCCCACCGACGACGCCTGGACCAACAGCCGCAAGCCGCTGGTCGGCCAGTTCGCGTTCCGCGGCCAGAAGGTCTTCGTGATCGCCAACCACTTCAACAGCAAGGGCGGCGACCAGGGCATCGACAGCCGCTTCCAGGCCCCGACCCGCGGCTCCGAGGCGCAGCGGGTCGAGCAGGCCACCGTCGAGCAGTCCTTCGTCGCCGGTCTGCTGGCCGCCGACGGGCAGGCCAGGATCGTCTCGCTCGGCGACTTCAACGACTACCAGTTCTCGCCCGCGCTGGCCGCGCTCACCAAGGGCGGCGTGCTGCGCGACCTGGTGAACGAGCTGCCGGAGACCGAGCAGTACTCGTACGTCTACCAGGGCAACTCCCAGGTGCTCGACCACGTCCTGGTCAGCCCCGAGCTCGGCTACGCCAAGTACGACGTGGTGCACATCAACGCCGAGTTCGCCCAGCAGGCCAGCGACCACGACCCCCAGGTGGTCCGCCTCAAGCCCTGACCTGAGCTGCGGTTATCCTGCCTCCGTCACCGGCGACCGCCGGCGGCGGAGGCGGCGTCGCGTGACGGGGGCGGGCATGGCGGGTACGGCAGACACGGCGGGTACGGCGGAAACGGAAGGCGCGGCGGGTCCGGCGGCCGGGGCCGGGGCCGGGGCCGGCCCGGAGTACCGGATCGAGCGGATCGGACCGGACGACTGGGAGCGGCTGCGCACCATCCGGCTGGCCCAGCTCCTCGACACCCCGCTGGCCTTCGGCGAGACCCACGCGTACGCGCTGCTCCAGGGCGAGGGCAACTGGCGGGCCCGCACGGACTGGCTGAACGAGCCCGGCCGGATCGGCCTGGTCGCCGTGGACGGGACCGACCGGTGGGTCGCCACCATGCTCTCGGTCCCCAGCCGCAAGACCGCGACCGTCGACCTGATCGGCGTCTGGGTCGACCCGGCGCACCGCGGCCGCGAGCGCGGCGTCGCCGACGCCCTGCTGGACGCGGTGATCGCCTGGGCCCGGGAGGGCGGCGCCGAGTGGATGCTGCTCGGCGTCCACGAGGCGAACGACCGCGCCGCCGCCTTCTACCGGCGGCGCGGCTTCACCTACACCGGCGGCGAGACGCCGTACGTGCTGGACGAGCAGGCCCGGATCCTGGAGATGGTCCTCCCGCTCGGGTAGCGGACCACCCGGCGGTTCACTTCACGTACTCCGCGAGGTGCTCGCCGGTCAGCGTCGAGCGGGCCGCCACCAGCTCGGCCGGGGTTCCCTCGAAGACCACCCGGCCGCCGTCGTGCCCGGCGCCCGGCCCGAGGTCGATGATCCAGTCGGCGTGCGCCATCACCGCCAGGTGGTGCTCGATCACGATCACCGACTTGCCGGAGTCCACCAGCCGGTCCAGCAGGCCGAGCAGCTGCTCGACGTCCGCCAGGTGCAGCCCGGTGGTCGGCTCGTCCAGGACGTAGACCCCGCCCTTGTCCGCCATGTGGGTGGCCAGCTTCAACCGCTGCCGCTCCCCGCCGGACAGCGTGGTCAGCGGCTGCCCGAGGCTGAGGTAGCCCAGGCCGACGTCGGCGAGCCGCTCCAGGATCCGGTGCGCGGCCGGCAGCTTCGCCTCGCCGTCGCCGAAGAACTCCTCCGCCTCGGTCACCGACATCGCCAGCACCTCGCTGATGTCCCGGCCGCCCAGCCGGTACTCCAGCACCGCGGCCTGGTAGCGCTTGCCCTCGCAGTCCTCGCAGGTGGTGGCCACCCCGGCCATCATCGCCAGGTCGGTGTAGACCACGCCGGCGCCGTTGCAGGTCGGGCAGGCGCCCTCCGAGTTGGCGCTGAACAGGGCCGGCTTCACGCCGTTCGCCTTGGCGAAGGCCTTGCGGATCGGCTCCAGCAGCCCGGTGTACGTCGCCGGGTTGCTGCGCCGGGAGCCCTTGATCGCCCCCTGGTCGACCGAGACCACGCCCTCGCTCGGCGCGATCGAGCCGTGGATCAGCGAACTCTTCCCCGAGCCCGCTACCCCCGTCACCACAGTCAGCACCCCGAGCGGGACGTCCACGTCCACGTTCCGCAGGTTGTGGCTGTCCGCGCCGCGGATCGCCAGCGAGCCGGTGGGCTTGCGGACCTCCTCCCGCAGCGCCGTCCGGTCCGCCAGGTGCCGGCCGGTGACGGTGCCGCTCCGGCGCAGCCCGGCCACGCTGCCCTCGAAGCACACCGAGCCGCCCGCCGCACCCGCCCCGGGGCCGAGGTCCACCACGTGGTCCGCGATCGCGATGGTCTGCGGCTTGTGCTCCACCACCAGCACCGTGTTGCCCTTGTCCCGCAGCCGCAGCAGCAGGTCGTTCATCCGGCTGATGTCGTGCGGGTGCAGCCCGGTGGTGGGCTCGTCGAAGACGTACGTGGTGTCCGTGAGCGAGGAGCCCAGGTGGCGGATCATCTTCACCCGCTGCGCCTCGCCGCCGGACAGGGTGCCGGAGGGGCGGTCCAGCGAGAGGTAGCCGAGGCCGATCTCCACGAAGGCGTCCAGTGCCTGCCGCAGCGCGTCGAGCAGCGGCGCCACCGAGGGCTCGTCCAGCGCCCGGACCCAGTCCGCGAGGTCGCTGATCTGCATCGCGCAGGCGTCGGCGATGCTGACACCGCCGATCTTCGAGGACCGGGCGGCCTCGCTCAGCCGGGTGCCCCCGCACTCCGGGCAGGCCGTGAAGGTGACGGCCCGCTCCACGAAGGCCCGGATGTGCGGCTGCAGCGCCTCCTTGTCCTTGGACAGCATGGACTTCTGGAGCTTGGGGACCAGGCCCTCGTACGTCAGGTTGACCCCGTTGACCTTGACCTTGGTCGGTTCCCGGTACAGGAAGTCCTGGAGCTCCTTCCCGGTGTACTTGCGGATCGGCTTGTCCGCGTCCAGGAAGCCCGAGTTGGCGTACACCCCGACCGTCCACCAGCTGTCCGGCTTCCAGCCGGGGATCAGGATCGCGCCCTCGGTGAGCGACTTGGTGTCGTCGTACAGCTGGGTGAGGTCGATGTCGGAGACGCTGCCCCGGCCCTCGCAGCGCGGGCACATGCCGCCGGTGATGCTGAAACTGCGCCGCTCCTTGACCGTCCTGCCGCCGCGCTCCACGGTCACCGCGCCGGCGCCGCTGATCGACGGGACGTTGAAGGAGAAGGCCTTGGGGGAGCCGATGTGCGGCGTGCCCAGCCGGCTGAACAGGATCCGCAGCATCGCGTTGGCGTCGGTCGCGGTGCCGACGGTGGAGCGCGGGTCGGCGCCCATCCGCTGCTGGTCGACCAGGATCGCGGTGGTCAGGCCCTCCAGGACGTCCACCTCGGGGCGGGCCAGGGTCGGCATGAAGCCCTGGACGAAGGCGCTGTAGGTCTCGTTGATCAGCCGCTGCGACTCGGCGGCGATGGTGTCGAAGACCAGCGAGCTCTTGCCGGAGCCGGACACCCCGGTGAACACCGTCAGGCGGCGCTTGGGGATGTCGACGCTGACGTCCTTGAGGTTGTTCTCGCGTGCCCCGTGCACGCGGATCAGGTCGTGGCTGTCGGCGGCGTGCGGCTCGGCCATCGTTCTCTTCGCTCCGTGTCTCTGCGGCTTCTCGGTGGCTCTTCGGTGGGCTCTTCGGCGGCTCTTCGGTTGATGCTCCGGGCCCGGGGGGGGGAGGGGGGGGGGGGGGGGGGGGGGGGGGGGGGGGGGGGAGGGTGGGGGGGGGGGGGGGGGGGGGGGGGGGGGGGGGGGGGGGGGGGGGGGGGGGACG
>NZ_JBVIWC010000029.1:22070-83979 GCF_055594965.1 Kitasatospora sp. NPDC040550
TTTTTGTTTTGTTCTTTTTTTTCTTCCTCCCTCCCCCCCCCCCCCCCCCCCCTCCCCCCCCCCCCCCCCCCCCCCCCCGGGACGGCTCAGCGCACTTCGTTGAAGCGGACCATGTTGCCCGCCGGGTCGCGGAAGGCGCAGTCGCGGACGCCGTACGGCTGCAGGGTCGGCTCCTGGACGAGCTCGGCGCCGCCGGACTTCAACCGGTCGAACACCCCGTCCAGGTCGGCGGTGGCGAGCACCACCCGGGCGTAGGTCCCCTTGGCCATCATCTCGGTGATGGTACGCCGCTCGTCCTCGGTGATGCCCGGGTCCGCGAACGGCGGCTCCAGCACCAGCGAGACGCCGGGCTGGCCGGCGGGCCCGACGGTGATCCACCGCATCGGGCCGCCGCCGACGTCCTGGCGGACCTCGAAGCCGAGCAGGTCGCGGTAGAAGGCGAGCGAGGCCTCCGGGTCGGTGTGGGGGAGGAAGGTCCAGTGAATGCTGATGTCGTTCATGACTGCAACGCTAGGCGCGGCCCCCGGGCGGGCGCTTCTCGAAAACTGATCGCCTTCCCGGCCCGGACGGCCCGGACGGCCCGGACGGCCCGGGCGGCCGGGACGGATCGGACAGCCCGGCGGCGCGGACAGTCCGACGGCCCGACCCCCGTGCGGACCGGGGTCCGGGTCCGGGGGCCGGGCCGTCGGGCTCGGTCGTGCGGCTCGCGCGGCTGCTCAGGCGCGGCAGCGCAGCATCTCCAGCGGCGGGTGGGCGAGCACGTCCGCCCAGAACTCCTCGCCGTACTCGCGCAGGCCCTCCGCGGAGATCCCGAGCGGCACCCACTCCAGATCGGAGAACCCGGCCCCGCGCAGCGCATCCTCGTAGACCTCGCGGCGCGGGACGGTCCCGAGGATGCTGATCGGCTGCGGGTCGAGCAGCGCGGTGACCCGCACCCGCGGCCCGGTCTCGACGTGATCCCCGGTCGGCTCGCAGCGGAAGCCGTACTGCTCCAGGGTGGGACAGTCGAAGGCGTAGTCCGGCTTCTGGGCGAAGACGAAGAGCTCCCCACCCGGCACCAGGCTGCGGTGGATGTTGCGGCACATCCGGTCCAGCGACGCGCGGTCCTCCGCGTAGTTGAGGCACTGCACCGCCAGTGCCACATCGAACTTCCGCTCCAGGGTGCGAAGTTCGGCCACGTCGCCGACCTCGTAGCGCACCCCCAGCGGGTCGCGCTGCTCGAACGACTCGGCGGCGGCGATCATCTCGGTGGAGATGTCGACCCCGAGCACCGCCGCGGCGCCGCGCCGACGGACCTCGCGACTGTAGAAGCCCGTCCCGCACGCCAGGTCGAGGACGGCCTTGCCGTGGACGTCCCCGACCATCGCGAGGAAGCTCGGCACCTCCCCGAACCGCGTCAGCGGCAGGGCCTTGAAGCCCTCGAACGCCTCGCCGATCCCGTCGTACTGCTGCACGCCCATCGTGTCGTCCTCCCGTGTGCGCAGCCCTGTGCTGTGCTGGGAAGTCTGGCGCAGCCTGACGCACCGTCGTACTGGCGGAAGCCACGAATCAGCGGCGCCGTGCGAGGTGGGCGGTGATGTCCGCCTCCAGTCCGACGCGCTCCGGCAGTACCGCGAGGATCCGGCGGAACACCTCCGCCCGGGTGTCCTCCGGCAGCAGCAGATAGGCCGAGACCGTCGACAGATGGCCGAGGTACTCCTCCGCACTCATCGTCAACCGCCTTGGCAGCGTCCGCTGTTGCACCCGGTCGAAGCGCTCGGAGCGCTGCAGCTCGGTGCCCGGCCACTGCAGCTCCCGCTCCGGCGGCGTACCGTCCGGGGACGGCACGTCCTCGCTCGCCAGGAACGGCGCCCGCACCACCCTTACGGCCTCGGCCAGTTCGGGGTCGGCCAGCTGGACGGGCCCGCCGAAACACGCGAACACGCCGCCCGGGCGCAGCAGTTCGGCCACCCGCCGCCAGCGGCCCGCCGGGTCGGTCCAGTGCAGTGCCGCCGCCGCGTACACCAGGTCGTACGGCCCGTCCGGCGGCAGTTCCTCGAACGCGGCCCGCACCGTCCGGACGTTCCCCGGGGCGTGCCGCCGGAGCTCGGCGAGCATGGCGGCATCCGGCTCGGTCGCGGTCACGGCGACGCCGCGCCCGGCGAACAGCCGGGTGGCCTTGCCCGTCCCGGCCCCGATCTCCAGCGCCGTCCGCAGCGGCCCGCCCGCGTGCTCCGCCACGTACTCGGCGACCAGGTCGAAGAGCTCCGCCGGATACCCCGGCCGGTACCGCTCGTAGGCCTTCGCCACCGTACCGAAACTCAGCGCGCGCTCAGGCACCCGGAGCCTCCGGCAGGGCCAGCCACTCCTCCCAGCTGAGGTCGCGCCCCAGGAACCGCGGCTGCCGGAACGGCCACTCCGCGGCGATCCACCGCGGCACCAGCGCGTCGAAGGCCCGCTCCACCGCACTGCCGACCAGGCCGTCCACCACCCACCAGGAGACCTCGCCGTCCGCCCCGGCCCGCTCCGGCGGATCGATGTACACGCACCCGTGCACGGCCGTCTCCGCGGCGTCCAGCAGCACGTAGTTGAACGACTGGTGCGCGGCGATCTCCCGCTCGTGCCGGGCGAGGTCCACCCGGTTCGCCTCGGCCGTGATCGTCTCCGCCGGCCACCCCCAGGCCGGGCCGAAGATCCCGAACAGCCGCTCCCGCGACCCCATCACCGCCGGATAGTCCATCGGCGCGTCCGCCTCCCGGATCGGCCGCAGGTGGTACGCCCCGTCCAGCAGCGGCACGTGGACGGGGTGGACGAAATCAACAGGAAGCCAGGTCATGCCGCCGAGGCTATCCATCGCCACCCCGCGCCCGCACCGAATATCCGGCCCCACCGGAGCGCCGCCCGCCCGGGCGCCCCCAGGACCCCTGACCCGCCGCCGCTCATGACCCGCCACCGCTCAGCCGAAGATCGCCCGGGGCTCACCGGTGAGCCACACGTTGTCGATCCGCACCCGGTGCAGCAGCCAGCGCCCGCCGTCGCGGTGCAGCTCGACGTCGTAGCGGTTCTTCAGCAGTGCGTGCGTCGCGGGGGCGGCCGTCAGCAGGTGCTGCGCCTCGACGAGGGCGGTGAGCCGGGCGCGGTCGCCGTCCACGGTGATGCGGGGGTTGGTGACCTGGTGGGTAGTGGTCACCCGCCCGGCGAACATGCCGAGGATGGTCGTCACGATGTGGTCCCGCCCGGTCATCAGGGGCGGTTCGGCGCCCCACGCGGCGGCTGCGGGCCGGAAGTCCAGTTCGGCGTCCGGGGTGAAGGAGGAGGCGAAGAGCTCGCGGTCGTGGAGGTCCTGACCGAGGCCGAAGCGGAGCAGGGCGTCCAGGATCTCGGTCCGGTCGCGCAACTCGGCGACGACGGCGGCCGGGTCGGTGGCCGGTGCGGTGAGGGCGCGGTCGGTGGTGATGTACATGGCGGAACTCCTGGTCGGGTGGCTGTCGGTCGGTGACTCGTCCACCCTCCCGCCGGAACGGCCGGACGATCAACGGGTGACTGTGCAACGATCGTGAAGCGACACTTAACGAAGTGGCTGGGGAGAGGTGGCAAGGGTGCTGGAGCGGCACGAGATCGAGGCGTTCCTGGCGCTCACCGAGGAACTGCACTTCGGGCGGACGGCCGAGCGGCTGCACGTCTCCACCGCACGGATCAGCCAGACCGTACGGAAGCTGGAACGCCGGGTCGGCGCACCGCTGTTCGTCCGGACGAGCCGCCGGGTGGAGCCGACCGCGCTCGGCGCCCAGCTGGCTCAGGAGCTGCGGCCCGCGTGGGAGGCGGTCGGCGCCGCCCTCCGGCGGGTCGCCGACGCCGGGCACGGTCGCATCGGAACGCTGCGGGTGGCGTTCGCGGGCCCGGCGGCGGGGCAGCTGCTGGTCGGCGTCGCGGAGCGCTTCCGGGAGCGGCTGCCGGGCTGGGACGCGACCCTCCGGGAGGCCGAACTCGTCGACCGAATCGGCCTGTTGCGTGCGGGCGAGGTGGACCTGGTGTTCGCGGAGTACCCGCTGCGCGAGCCCGACCTGGTGCCGGGTCCGGTCCTGGTGAGCGAGCCCCGGATGATCGCCCTGCCCGCCGGCCACCCGCTCGCGCGGCAGGACGCCGTCACGCTGGAGGAGCTGGCCGGGATCCCGCTCGTCCGACTGCCCGCCGCCGTGCCGGAGTCCTTCCGCGCCGACCGCACCCCGGCGCGGACACCGGCCGGGCGGCCGATCCCGTCCGGCCCGGAGGGCGGCACCCTGAACGAGATCCTCACCCTGGTGGGCGCCGGCCGGGCCGCCTTCCCGCTCGGCGCCCAGGCCCGCCGCTACCACCCCCGCCCCGACATCACCTACCGCCCGCTGACCGACGCACCCCCGGTCCGGTGGGGCCTGCTCCACCACCGCGACCGTGCCACCCGCGCCACGGAGGCGTTCCACCGCGCGGCCCAGGACCTCCTCGGCGCCGAGGGCTGACCACCCCTGCCCGGACAGTCCCTTCCGGTCGGCCCACTGTGCTCGCGCACCACGGCGCCCTCGCCGGCGCCCTGTCCGCCGGTGACCACCCCTCAGCAGCGCTCTGGCCGGCCGCCGCACCCGATGTGAAAGCCCGACGGCACGATCCGCACCGGGCTCGCGGCCGGCCGACGGGCCGTTGATCGGGTGTCTACCGCCTTCGGTGATGCTGCTCCCTCCAAGGTTCGTCCACAGGAGGGATGGCATGAACACCACGCGCCCGCAGCGTCCAGGACCCGCACCGATCGCGGCGAGACTCCTCCCGGCGCTGCTGGTCCTCACCCTGCTCGCCGAACTGCTGGCCGTGGTGGCGGCAAAGCCCGCCAAGGCGGCGGTGCGGGAGTTCCGGCCTGCGACATGGAACATGCAGGCCACCGGGAGGCGCTGGAGGGACGTCATACCGCGGTTGCTGGCGACAGGCGAGAACGTGTTGGCCCTTCAGGAGCATCCCGACACGGACCCCGGGGTGGGCACCTGGGACGATCCCCATCAGCGCCCGGACGACTTCACGCTGCTCGGTCATGACTTCCTGCGGCCGGGAACGGAGACCCGCCCCGGTGCCCCGTGGGATCCCGATGCGGTCGAGGGCCAGACCCTCAACCGGTTCCGCTGGGCCGTGCCCGACCGCGCGAACCCCCGCACCTACTACGTCGCCCAGACCACCAACGACATGGCGAACCGCGCTCTGGCCTTCGTCACCGAGCAGGAGCCCGAGGCCTACCTCCTCCTGCACCCGCCGGGGAGTGAGCGCCCCGTCCTGGGAGTCCGGTTCCGTGACACCTGGTTCTTCAACGTCCACGCGAACAACGAGCAGGGCGGTCGCAACGACACCGGTCGGATCCTCCAGGCGGTGGCCACGGCACCGGCCGTGCAGGGCCGGAGCTGGGCGGTGATGGGGGACTTCAACACCCCGCCCGCGACCACGATGCGCCAGGCCCGGGAGGCGATGGGCGACGCGGCGGGCGACCTGCACCTGGTCCGCACGAACGAGGCCACCCAGGTGCAGGGCCGCGAACTCGACTACATGGTCACCAACGACGAGGCCATGGTCCTGGCCATCGGGCAGGAGGTCACCGGCTGGATGACCGACGGCACCAGACGGGACCACGACGCGGTGTTCTTCTCTCCCATGGTCGCGGGGGGCGAGCGCGCTCCGATCCATTCGCTCCAGCACCGGGGCGACGGGCGGCTCGTCGTGCCCGTGTACGAGAACCAGACGTACTCGCGGTTCCGGGAGAATCCCGACAACGAGATGACCATGTCGGGCCTGTTCGTGGAGCTCTCGCCGTTCCGCGAGTCGGACGGCCTGCTGTACACGGGGCTGATGGATCTCCACTCGAAAATGTGCCTGTCCGCGACGGCCCCGGACGAGACCGGGCCCTCGGACCGTCCGGAACTCGTCCAGACGCGCTGCGCGCAGGGGAAGCCCCCGAAGGAACAGCTCTGGCGGTTCGACGCCAACGGGACCCCGTGGAACGCCACGGACCGCGCCGTGTTCACCGATCACCTCAGTGCCGTCCTCCACCTGGGACCGGAGGGCACCGAGCCGCCCTCCGACCAGTGGCGGCACTGCGCGTGGAAGCTCCACAGCCGCGCGCCGGATGCGGTGCTGTTCGACGAGGTGTCCTGCAACGTGGACGGCCCGCGCGAGCCGACGCAGTTGACGCTGCGGTCGTCGTCCGGCATCGACGCCGCGGTCTCCCTGGACAGCCGCGGCTCCGGTCTGGCGAGCGTGGAACTGCAGAAGGGCAACCTCACCACGACGATGACCTTCGGCCCGGGCCGGCATCAGGAGGCCGAAGCCGGGGCCACGTCGATCGCCTCGGGCGAGATCCCCGGCGGGGCTTCCGACGCCCTGACGACGCTGCCCAGCAGCGGGGGGACGGTCCTGGGCTTCACGCTCCCGTCGTACTCCACCAAACTGCCGAGCTACTGGCGCTTCAAACCCGTGGACGGCCTGCGCAAGGTGGAGCGGGTGGTGCAGCCGCAACCGGTCGAGGACGCGTTCCTGCCCTTGGCCGGGCCGCAGTTCGCGGCGTTCCGCTCCAAGGTCGACGCGGTGCTTCCGGTCCCGGGCACCCGCGACGAGATGTACATGTTCAGCGGGGACAGCTACCTGCGCATGAAGGTCGCCATCGACGGGACGAAGGACCAGGTCGTCAACGGGCCCAAGCCCATCCGCGACAACTTCGGCGAACTCGCCCAGAAGGCAACCGCGTTCACCGAGAACATCGACGCCGCGTTCAGTCTCCCGCGCGATCCGGGGACGGCCTACCTGTTCAAGGGCAACGAGTACGTGAAGCTCGCCCTGGACCCGGGTGGCACCCACGACCGCGTCCTCGAAGGACCGGAGCGGATCTGCGCCGGCTGGCAGGGGCTTTGCGGGACGGTCTTCGACGGTGAGGTGCCGACCAGCACCGCCGCCGCCGAGTTCTCCGTCCTGGCCTCCGACGGGGGGAACGCCACCGCGGCCGCGGACGCCGGCTCGCCCGTCGACACCGCGCCGGACGACCGCGGTACCAAGCCCGCGTCCAGCGGGGACTGCCGCCCGGACGGCCTCACCCCGGTGGACGGCACCAGCCCGCGCTACTGCGACGTCTACGACGGATCGGGCCGGGAGTGGGTCGGCCAGGGCCGCAGCCGCCGGACGGTCGGTTACTTCACCGGCTGGCGCACCGGTGCCGACGGCTCCGCGCCGTACCTGGTGAAGAACATTCCCTGGTCCAAGGTCAGTCACGTCAACTACGCGTTCGCGCACGTCGAGAACGACCGGATCTCCGTCGGCGACACCGCCGACCCGAGGAACCCCGCCACCGGGATGACCTGGCCCGGCGTGGCCGGGGCCGAGATGGACCCCGCCCTGCCCTACCAGGGCCACTTCAACCTCCTCACCCGCTACAAGCGGGAGCATCCGGCGGTCAAGACCCTGATCTCGATCGGCGGCTGGGCGGAATCCTCCGGCTTCTACACCCTGACGACCCGCGCCGACGGCTCGGTGAACCAGCCCGCCATCGACACCTTCGCGGCCTCCGTGGCGGAGTTCCTCGACCGGTACGGCTTCGACGGCGCGGACATCGACTACGAGTACCCCACCGCGCTCCCGCAGGCCGGCAACCCCCAGGACTGGCCGGTCGCCGACGCCCGCCGCAAGGGGCTCGGCGCCGGATACGAGGCGCTGATGAAGGCCCTGCGCGGCGCCCTCGACCGGGCCGGCACCGCCAAGGGCCGCTACTACCAGCTCACCTCCGCGGTCTCCGGCTCCGGCTACCTCGTCCGCGGCCAGGAGGCCCAGGCCGCGCTCAAGTACCAGGACTTCGTCAACGTCATGACCTACGACCTGCACGGCTCCTGGAACGACTTCGTCGGCCCGCAGGCCCCCCTCTACGACGACGGACGGGACGCCGAACTCGCGGCCGCCGGCATCTACGACGACCAGGCCCCCAATACCAAGGACTTCCAGAAGCACGGCTACTTCAACACCGACTGGGCCTACCACTACTACCGCGGCGCACTGCCCCCGTCCCGGATCAACCTCGGCATCCCCTACTACACCCGCGGCTGGCAGGACGTCACCGGCGGCACCGACGGGCTGTGGGGCCGCGCCACGATGGCCGACCAGCAGGCCTGCCCGCCGGGCACCGGCGGCAAGGGCAACGGAGCCCAGGGCAGCGGCGCGAGCGCGCCCTGCGGCGAGGGGGCCATCGGCATCGACAACCTCTGGCACGACACCGACAACGGCCGCGAGGTGCCGGCCGGCTCCAACCCGCTGTGGCACGCGAAGAACCTCCAGGACGGCCGCACCCCCGGCTACCTCGCCGCGTACGGACTCGACACCACCCGGGCGTCCGTCCAGCTGCGCGGCACCTACCAGGAGAAGTACAGCGACGCACTGGAGTCCTCCTGGCTGTGGAACCCCGACAAGAAGGTCTTCCTCTCCACTGAGAACGACCGCTCCATCCGGGCCAAGGCCCAGTACATCGGTGACCAGGGCATCGGCGGCGCCATGATCTGGGAACTCGCCGGGGACTACGCCAAGCGCCCCTCCGGCGAGTGGGGCATGGGATACGACCTCACCACCACCCTGGACACGGCGCTGCGCCAGGCCGGCCCCGCTAAGGCCGAACGAGCCGACACCGCACTGCCGCAGCAGGTCCTCGACGTGACCGCCGAACTCGTCGACTACCCCACGGACGTCAAGGACATGTGGCCGATCCAGCCGAAGCTGCGGATCACCAACAACACCGCCGCCACGCTGCCCGCGGGCACCCGGATCTCCTTCGACATCCCCACCTCGACGACGCCCCTGCTCAAGGACGAGGCCTGGAAGGAGCTGACCGACGCCGTCCATCCGGGCCGCACCGGCCCGAACGCCGGCGGGCTGAAGGCCGACTTCCACCGCGTCACCCTGACCCTCGGCACCTGTGAGGAACTCCCGCCGGGCAAGGCACGCGACATCGGCGTCAAGTACTACCTGCCGATCACCGGCCCGGCGAACTTCACCATCACGCTCAACGGGACGGAGTACGGCCTGACCCAGGACCACCGCCGCGGCACCACGGCCGCCGAGGCCCCGCAGGGCAACGGCGCCCGCTGCCAGGCCGACGCCTGGAACCCCGCGAACACCTACAACCCGGCGTGGGCCCCGTTCACCCTGTGGCAGACCGGGGACCGGTACAAGGTCGAGGACGTCAACAGCGGCAACCTCCTCGACCACCCCGGCGGCTGGGACACCGCGCACCTGGTCGAGAAGCAGGCCGACAACCCCAACCAGCTGTGGACCGTCGCCGCGGAGTGGCCCGCCTTCCCGGGCTGGTACCGGATCAAGAGCACCACCAGCGGCCACGAGCAGTGCCTCGACGCCCGCGCCCCCCAGGCCGCCCTGAGCGTGCGCGACTGCGACATGTCGGCGGGCCAGTGGTGGCACCTGCGCGACGACAAGGGCCACGTCGTCACCTCGATCACCCACGGCGCCTCGTACGGCCTGGAGTCCTTCGCCCCCGGCAGTGACTACGGCAAGGCGGACTACGTCGCCGAGCCCCGCAACAGCGGCACCGCACCCGGCACCCCGGTCGTCGCGGGCGATCCCGGCGGCAGCACGCGGACGGTCGTCTCGTACGGCGGCTACTACTGGAGGGCCAAGTACTGGACCAAGGGCGACACGCCGAACGCGTCCGACCCGAAGAACCCGTGGACCCGCCTGGGCCCCACGGCCTGAGCCGCTGACCGCCGAGCCCCGGTCCGGCAGGGCGGTTTCCAGGGGTCGTTGCAACACGTGGTCGGTTGTCCAGGCCGCGACGAGTTCGTGCAGGCGCTCGGCCGGGGTCTCCCAGCCGAGCGTTCTGCGCGGGCGGCCGTTGAGGTCGGCGGCGACGGCGGCCGGGCGCTCCGGGGCGTGGACGGTGAGGTCGGTGCCGGTCCGGCCTGGTGGTTCCCGCCGATCGCGCCGGGGTGGTTCCTCCGCACCCTGCTGCCGTGCCTCCTGTACGGAAGTGCCGCGGGAGACCGTCACTCGGACCCCCGAGCTCTGCCCTGACGTACCTTCCGCCGCGCCGTGGCCATCGGGTTGAGTGGGACGTTGCCGATGATCCCAGAAGGGGCGGAGCCCGATGCGCAAGCGGGAGAACGAGGAAGCCACCGCGGCCAAGGCCGGCCGGGAGGCGAGGCACGCGCCCGCCCAGGCCGGGCACCCGCGGTCACCACTGCTCGCCCTCCAGGGCACCGTGGGCAACGCGGCGGTCGTCCAGATGCTCCGCCGGGCCGGCCACGGCCTGGACGAGGAGGAGCACCGGCACGGGGGCGGCTGCGGTCACGAGGGCTTCGATGGCCCCGCCGTCCAGCGTGCCGCGGCCCCGGCCGTTCAGCGCTCCTCCGTCCACGATGTCCTGCGCGGCCCCGGCCGGCCCCTGGACCAGGCCACCCGTACGGACATGGAGTCCCGCCTCGGCGCGGACTTCTCCGACGTACGCATCCACACCGGCGACGCCGCGAAGGCCTCCGCCGCCGAGGTCGGCGCGCGTGCGTACACCTCCGGCAACCACGTCGTCATCGGTGAGGGCGGGGGCGGCGCGCACACCCTCGCCCACGAGCTCACCCATGTCATCCAGCAGCGCCGGGGACCGGTCAGCGGTACCGACAACGGCAACGGGCTGAGGGTCTCCGACCCCTCCGACCGCTTCGAACGCGAGGCCGAGGCCAACGCCCGCGCGGTGATGAGCCGTCCGGCCCCCCAGGCCTCCTCCGACGTGCAGCGTTCGGCCGGCCACGAGACCGGGACGGCCGTTGCGGCGGAGGCGCCCGTGCAGCGCACCCTCGCGGCGGGCCTCCCGAAGGGGACCCAGGTCGTCAAGCACACGGACGAGCGGGACATCCCGGGGCAGACGATCCTCAGTTTCGGCTTCGGGTCCTATCTGATCTCCGCGGGCGAGGACGGCAAGAAGCCCCGGGCGTCCCTCAAGGACAAGTCGTGGGGGACGGTCGAGGGTCGGGCGGCCTCCCGCGCGGAGTACGAAGCGGCTCGCGCCGTGGAGTTGGACCCGGCGGTCCTCGCGGCCAAGCAGAAGCAGAAGGACCTCGACCTCGGCGAGAACTACCTCAGCGCCGACTACCGCCGGATCAACCCGCTCCTGGCGGCCCTCGGGCAGGTCGGCTTCACCCCCGGCGAGATCGCCGCCCCCGGCTTCTCCTACAAGGCGAAGGAGCGCGAGGTGCTCGACACGTGGCGCAGTGTCGCCATGGCGCGGGGCTACGCGGACGAGCAGACCACGGAGGCGTGGGACGAGAAGCACCTCGCGGACACCTTCGACATCTTCGCCCGGATCAACGGCGTGTGGGACGACTTCACGACGCCCCGCGCGAACGACGAAGGCAACGTGGTGCGGGGCGACAGCAAGCACATGTACGAGTCGTTCGGCGGCATCCTCAAGCAGCAGGAGAGCCACCCGGAGGGCGGCTACGTCTCGGTCGACCAGACGATCGAGTGGCCGGCGATCCTGTCGACCACGTACGGCGATCCGTTGACCCACACGTACGTGGCCGGCAAGGAGATCGTCTGGGAGTTCGGCCTCCCGCAGGACCACCGGGGAAGGGCGCTCGGCAGGAACAACCAGTCCGAGGAGGAGATGACCTTCCCCATCGGCACCAAGATCCACATCCGCCAGATCCTCGTGCGCAGCGGCGATTTCCGGCAGGAGCGGTCGGCGAAGTACGGCGAGAGCGCGGTCGTGATCGTCTTCGCCGACATCGTGGCGGGACAGGGACCGAATCAAGGGGCCTAGCAATGCCTTGTCAGGTGGTGTCGTAGGTCTGCCCCAGGCCGCCGTGCGACGGAACCTCATGTTGACAGGTGGTGAGTCCGGTCGGGGCCGGCAGCTGGGCGGACTCAGAACGCTGTGCGGGTGTCGCTGCGGGGGTCGTCGACTGGGCGCCGCTCGTCGTAGAGTCCGTCTCGGGCCGAGCGGCGCCACGGACGGGCGTAGCGAAGGGCCATGGTGATGTCATCGTCCTGCGAGTCGAGGTCGATGTCCGCGATCGCCAGGGCGGGCTGTCCGTCTGCGGGACAGCGTGCCAGCCACCGACCGCCGGGTGCCACGATCCCGGACGGCGCGGTGGCGCTGAACTGGGCCGGGACCGAGTAGCCGAGCCAGTAGTTGTGGAGCGTCCCGTACGCCTGGGCGACGCGGGCCCGGGGCGCGTCGTCGACCATCACTGACAGCAGGACGCAGTCGGCGTCCAGGCGCTCGTACTCGGCGAACACCTCCGGAAAATTGGCCTCGATGCACAGTGCGAAGCCGACCCGGATGCCGTCCACCTCGACGATGACCGGCTGGTGTCCCGGGGAGTACAGGTAGGAGATCTCGGTGTGTGACAGGTACCGCTTGTCGTACCGGGCGACCAGCTGGCCGTGGTCGGAGACGATGTAGAGGCTGTTGTGCGGCCGGTTCGGCGGTGTGAGCGGGTGGATCGATCCGAACACGGTCCACAGCCCGAGCTCCCCCGCCAGCGCGGTGATCGACTCTGCTTCCTCGCGCAGGACGTCCCACGCGGCACGGGTCCAGTCAGCCGGTACCAACTCGCCGGCCGGGCCCGCCGCCATCACGTGCTTGCTCGGATAGGTGACCGCACCTTCGGGGAACTGCACCAGCCGCGCACCCGCTCCGGCGGCTTCGACCATCAGGGCCCGGATCTCCTGCCCTGCCGCCCGCAGCGCTCCTCGATCAGTGGGGTCCTTCGGCACCGTGCTCTGTGCGACCGCCAGCCGCAATGTCCTCGCCACGCCGTGGACGGTATGGCATACCCGGTTCCAACACCAGCGCCTTGTCGACCCCAGGCCGGGCCCTGGCCGGATACGAGCGGGTCTTGGTCCGACGACGCATCAGGCGGGAGCGAGCCACGGGCAGCGCGGTAGGGCGCCACCAAAGCGACCGCCGGTCCGTGTCACTCGACGTGGCGAGAATGGGGGAGCCGCCGGCCAGCGGTTCCAACCGCCACCTATCGGTTCCAGTCACATCCAGTCACACGAAAGCCGGCCCGGAGGCTTCCGCGCGGCGGAGAAACAAGCAGGCATGATTGCTTTTTTCTGCGGCCGGTGCCACGCTGCTGCGCGGCGGTGCTCGTGTCGGGTGGCGCCAACAGGCCGGTAGGGGAGGCGCTTTGGTGCGCGGAGGATCGGTGCTGCGGGTCGGCAATGCCTCGGGGTTCTACGGGGACCGGTTCGCGGCGGTGCGGGAGATGCTGACCGACGGGCCGTTGGACGTGCTCACCGGGGACTACCTCGCCGAGTTGACCATGCTGATCCTGGCGCGGGACCGGCTGCGGGATCCGTCGCTCGGGTACGCCCGCACGTTCCTGCGGCAGATGGAGGAGTGCCTGGGCCTGGCCCGGGACCGGGGTGTGCGGGTCGTGGTGAACGCGGGCGGCCTCAATCCGGCCCGGCTCGCCGAGCGTTTGCGGGAGCTGGCGCAGCGCCT
Source organism: Kitasatospora sp. NPDC040550 (assembly GCF_055594965.1). Classification (NCBI taxonomy): domain Bacteria; kingdom Bacillati; phylum Actinomycetota; class Actinomycetes; order Kitasatosporales; family Streptomycetaceae; genus Kitasatospora; species Kitasatospora sp. NPDC040550. The sequence continues at coordinate 35,551 of NZ_JBVIWC010000029.1, forward strand.
GGGGGTGCCGGCCGCCGTCGCCCACGTCGAGGGTGACGACCTGCTCTCGCGACGGGAGGAACTCGGCCTGCCCGAGGGCTTGTTGGCCGCCAACGCCTACCTGGGCGGGTTCGGCGTCGCCGCCTGTCTGGACCAGGGGGCGGACGTGGTGGTGACCGGGCGGGTGACGGACGCCGCGCTGGTGGCCGGGCCGGCGATCGCCCACTTCGGCTGGGGCCCTGGAGAGTTGGACGCGCTCGCCGGGGCGGTGGTGGCCGGGCACGTGCTGGAGTGCGGGGCGCAGGCGACCGGCGGCAACTACGCCTTCTTCGGCGAGCACGACGTGGACCGCCCGGGCTTCCCGTTGGCCGAACTGCACGCCGACGGCTCCAGCGTGATCACCAAGCACCCCGGGACGGGCGGGGCCGTCACGATCGGCACGGTCACCGCCCAACTCCTGTACGAGACCGGCGGAGCGCACTACCTCGGCCCCGACGTGACCGCCCGGCTGGACTCCGTGCGGCTCACCGAGGAGGGCCCGGACCGGGTGCGGATCGCGGGCGTGCGCGGCGAGGCCCCGCCGCCGACCCTCAAGGTCGGCCTGAACCGGCTCGGCGGCCACCGCAACGAGGTGGTCTTCGTCCTGACCGGCCTGGACGTCGAGGCCAAGGCCGCCCTGGTGCAACGCCAGTTCGCCGCCGCCCTGCCGCCCGAGGTCCGCCCGGCCGAGCTGCGGTGGACCCTCGCCCGTACCGACCACCCGGACGCCGACACCGAGGAGGCCGCGTCCGCCCTGCTCCGGCTGACCGCCCGGGACCGGGATCCGGCCAAGGTCGGTCGTGAACTCGGCAAGGCCGCCGTGGAGTTGGGCCTCGCCGGGTACCCGGGCTTCCACCTCACCGCCCCGCCCGGCCCGGGCGCCCCGTACGGGGTGTTCACCGCCGCGTACGTGGCCGCCGAGCTGGTCGAGCACACCGCCGTCCTGCCGGACGGCCGCCGGATCACCGTCCCACCCGCCCCCGTCACCGGCCGAGTCGCCTCCGCGCAGGAGGAGTCGGACGAGTTGCCCGCCCCCCTGCCCCCGGGCCCGACCCGCCGCGCCCCGCTCGGCCTGGTGCTCGGCGCCCGCAGCGGCGACAAGGGCGGCGATGCCAACCTGGGCGTCTGGGCCCGCACCGAGGACGCCTGGCGCTGGCTGGCGCACACCCTCACCGTCGACCGGCTGCGCGACCTGCTCCCCGAGACCGCCGACCTGCCCGTCACCCGGCACCTGCTGCCGAACCTCAGGGCGGTCAACTTCACCCTCACCGGCCTGCTCGGCGAGGGCGTCGCCGCCCAGCACCGCTTCGACCCGCAGGCGAAGGCCCTCGGGGAGTGGCTGCGCTCGCGCCACCTCGACCTTCCGGAGGCCCTGCTGTGACCGTCCTGCCCACCTGTGTCGACCCGGCCGGGCCCGAGTACGCGGAGCACCGTGCCGCGATGATCGCCAAGTTGGCGGAGCTGGACGCCGAGCACGCCAAGGCGCTGGCCGGCGGCGGCCCCAAGTACGTGGCGCGCCACCGCGAGCGGGGCAAGCTGCTGGCCCGGGAGCGGATCGAGCTGCTGGTGGACCAGGACTCGCCGTTCCTGGAACTGTCCCCGCTGGCCGCCTGGGGCAGCGACTACCCGGTGGGGGCCGCGCTGGTCACCGGCATCGGGGTGGTCGAGGGCGTGGAGTGCGTGATCACCGCCAACGACCCGACGGTGCGCGGCGGCGCCAGCAACCCGTGGACGCTGCGCAAGGCCCTGCGGGCCAACGAGATCGCGCTGCAGAACCGGCTCCCGGTGGTGAACCTGGTCGAGTCGGGCGGGGCGGACCTGCCCAGTCAGAAGGAGATCTTCATCCCGGGCGGCGCCCTGTTCCGCGACCTGACCCGGCTCTCGGCGGCCGGGATCCCCACCGTGGCCGTGGTGTTCGGCAATTCGACGGCCGGCGGCGCCTACGTGCCGGGGATGTCGGACCACACCGTGCTGGTCAAGGAGCGCGCCAAGGTGTTCCTCGGCGGCCCGCCGCTGGTGAGGATGGCGACCGGCGAGGAGGCCGACGACGAGTCGCTGGGCGGCGCCGAGATGCACGCCCGCACCTCCGGTCTGGCCGACCACTTCGCGGTGGACGAGGCGGACGCGCTGCGGATCGCCCGCCGGATCGTCGCCCGGCTGGAGCACCGCAAGCCGGGCCCGGACCCGGACCGCGCCGCCGAGCCGCCGAAGTACGACGAGGAGGAGCTGCTGGGCGTCGTCCCGGGTGACCTCAAGGTGCCCTTCGACCCGCGCGAGGTGATCGCCCGGATCGTCGACGGCTCGGACTTCGACGAGTTCAAGCCGCTGTACGGCGCCAGCCTGGCCACCGGCTGGGCCCGGCTGCACGGCTACCCGGTCGGCGTCCTGGCCAACGCCCAGGGCGTGCTGTTCAGCGCGGAGTCCCAGAAGGCCGCCCAGTTCATCCAGTTGGCGAACCAGCGGAACACCCCGCTGCTGTTCCTGCACAACACCACCGGCTACATGGTCGGCCGGGACTACGAGCAGGGCGGCATCATCAAGCACGGCGCGATGATGATCAACGCCGTCTCGAACTCGAAGGTCCCGCACCTGTCGGTACTGCTCGGCGCCTCCTACGGGGCGGGCCACTACGGCATGTGCGGCCGGGCGTACGAGCCGCGCTTCCTGTTCTCCTGGCCGAGCGCCAAGTCCGCGGTGATGGGCCCGCAGCAGCTCGCCGGGGTGCTCTCGATCGTGGCCCGCCAGTCGGCCGCGGCGAAGGGACAGCCGTACGACGAGGACGCGGACGCGGCGATCCGGGCGATGGTCGAGCAGCAGATCGAGGCGGAGTCGCTGCCGGTCTTCCTGTCGGGCCGGCTGTACGACGACGGCGTGATCGACCCGCGTGACACCCGTACGGTGCTGGGCCTGTGTCTGTCCGCGATCCACAACGCGCCGGTCGAGGGCGCGCGTGGCTACGGCGTCTTCCGGATGTGAGAGGTCAGATGATCACCAACCTGCTGGTCGCCAACCGCGGCGAGATCGCCCGCCGGGTGTTCCGCACCTGCCGGGAGCTCGGCATCGCGACCACCGCCGTCCACTCGGACCCGGACGCCGCCGCCCCGTACGTACGGGAGGCGGACGCGGCGGTCCGGCTGCCCGGGGCCGCGCCCGCGGACACCTACCTGCGCGGTGAGCTGATCGTCCGGGCCGCCCTGCGGGCAGGGGCGGACGCCGTCCACCCGGGGTACGGATTCCTGTCCGAGAGCGCGGAGTTCGCCCGGGCCGTGCTGGAGGCCGGCCTGCTGTGGGTCGGCCCGCCACCGGCCGCGATCGCCGCGATGGGCTCCAAGACGGCCGCCAAGCGGCTGATGGCCGAGGCCGGGGTGCCGGTGCTGGGCGCGCTGGCCGAGCCGACCGAGGCCGACCTGCCGGTGCTGGTGAAGGCCGCGGCGGGCGGCGGCGGCCGCGGCATGCGGGTGGTCGAACGGCTGGCGGACCTGCCCAGCGAGCTGGCGGCGGCCCGGGCCGAGGCGGCCAAGGCCTTCGGCTCGGACGAGGTGTTCTGCGAGCGCTACCTGCCCAGCGGCCGGCACGTGGAGGTGCAGCTGCTGGCCGACGCCCACGGTACGGTGTGGGCGGTCGGCGACCGCGACTGCTCCTTGCAGCGGCGGCACCAGAAGGTGATCGAGGAGGCCCCGGCCCCCGGCCTGCCGCCGCAGGTGCGGGCCGAGTTGCACGCGGCGGCGGCGGACGCCGCCCGGGCGATCGGCTACGTCGGCGCCGGCACCGCCGAGTTCCTGCTCACCGGGGACGGCCGGTTCTACTTCCTGGAGATGAACACCCGGCTCCAGGTCGAGCACCCGGTCACCGAGGCGGTCACCGGCCTGGACCTGGTCGCGCTCCAACTCGCCGTCGCCGAGGGCGAGCAGCTGCCCGCGGGCGGGCCGCCGCCGAGCACCGGCCACGCGATCGAGGCCCGGCTGTACGCCGAGGACCCGGCGAAGGACTGGCGGCCCGCGACCGGCACCCTGCACCGCCTCGAACTGACCTCGGATCACCAGGAGTTCGGCGGCAGCGGACCGCGCCCCGACTCCGGGTTGCGGCTGGACTCGGGGGTGGAGTCCGGCAGTGAGATCAGCCCGCACTACGACGCGATGCTCGCCAAGGTGATCGTCCGGGCGCCGACCCGCACCGCCGCCGCCCGGAAGCTGGCCGACGCGCTGGCCCGCGCCCGGATCCACGGGCCTTCCACCAACCGGGAGTTGCTGGTCCGCGCGCTGCGGCACCCGGCCTTCCTGGCTGGGCGGCTGCACACCGGCTTCCTGGCCGAGCACGCGACCGAACTGCTCGCCCCCGACACCGGAGGCGCCGGGCGGGCCGCCCTGGCCGCCGCCCTCGCCGACGCGGCCGAGCACGGCACCGCGCTGCCGTCCGGCTGGCGCAACCTGCCCTCCCAGCCCCAGTCCAAGCGCTACCGGGCCTCCGACGGAGGCGAGTTGGAGGTCCGCTACCGCCGGACCAGGGGCGGCCTGGAGGCCGCCGGCCACCCGGACGTCGAACTCGTCCGGGCCGAGCCCGGGTTCGTCCTGCTGCGCGAGGGCGAGGTGCAGCGGCGCTACGACGTGGCCCGCTACGGCGACCAGGTGTACGTCGACTCCCCGACCGGCGGCACCGCGCTCACCGCGCTGCCGCGCTTCCCCGACCCCACCGCCCAGAACGACCCGGGCGCCCTGCTCGCCCCGATGCCCGGCACCGTCCTGCGCATCACCGCCGCCGTCGGCGACACCGTGACCGCCGGCCGGCCGCTGCTGGTGCTGGAGGCGATGAAGATGGAGCACCGCGTCACCGCCCCGGCCGACGGCACCCTGGTGGAACTGCGCGTCACCCCGGGCCAGCAGGTCCGGCTCGGCGCCCTGCTGGCCGTCGTCAAGTCCCCCGAAGAGTCCTGAGTACCGCCCGACCACCCGCACCGCGGAAGGACCACGCATGTCGTCCATCGGCAGTCAGCTCCTCGAAACCCCCGAACGCACCGCCCTGCGCAAGGCCGTCGGCGACCTCGGCCGCCGCTACGGATCCGCCTACTACCTGGCCAAGGCCCGGGCCGGCGAGCCCGCCGAGGAGCTGTGGGCGGAGGCCGGCAAGGCCGGCTACCTGGGCGTCAACCTGCCCGCCGAGTACGGCGGCGGGGGCGGCGGCATCAGCGACCTCGCCATCGTCCTGGAGGAACTCGGCACCGCGGGCTGCCCGTTGCTGCTGCTGATCGTCTCCCCGGCGATCTGCGGCACGGTGATAGCCCGGTACGGCACCGAGGAGCAGAAGCGGCACTGGCTGCCCGGACTGGCCGACGGCAGCCGCACGATGGCCTTCGGCATCACCGAGCCGGACGCGGGCAGCAACTCGCACCGGATCTCCACGGTCGCCCGCCGGGACGGCGAGGACTGGCTGCTGACCGGCCGCAAGGTGTTCGTCTCCGGCATCGACCACTCCGACGCCGTGCTGTTCGTGGCCCGCACCGAGGACGCCCGTACGGGCAAGCTCAAGCCCTGCCTGTTCGTCGTCCCCCGGGACACCCCCGGTTTCGAGTACCGGGCGATCCCGATGGAGCTGGTCGCCCCCGAGAAGCAGTTCCAGGTCTTCCTGGACGACGTCCGGCTGCCCGCCGACGCCCTGGTGGGCGACGAGAACGCGGGCCTGCTCCAGCTGTTCGCGGGCCTCAACCCGGAGCGCATCCTGACCGCCGCCTTCTCCCTCGGGCTGGCCCGGCAGGCGCTCGGCAAGGCGGTGGAGTACGCGAAGACCCGCACCGTCTGGTCCACCCCGATCGGCGCCCACCAGGGCCTGGCGCACCCGCTGGCCCAGTGCGCGGTGGAGATCGAGCTGGCCCGGCTGATGACCCAGAAGGCCGGGCTGCTCTACGACGCGGGCGAGGACATGGCCGCCGGGGAGGCCGCCAACATGGCCAAGTACGCGGCCGGGGAGGCCGCCGCCCGGACGGTCGACCAGGCGGTGCAGACCCTGGGCGGCAACGGCCTCACCCAGGAGTACGGCCTGGGCGCGCTGCTGGCCGCCACCCGGGTCGGCCGGGTCGCCCCGGTGAGCCGGGAGATGGTGCTCAACTTCGTCGCCCAGCACACCCTGGGCCTGCCCAAGTCCTACTGAGCAGTCCCGCCGGCCAGTCCCGCCGGGCGCCGGTACGGAGGGGCGCGCGGCCGTCACGGCAGCGCGCCGCCGTCACCGCACGCCGGTCAGGTGCGCGAACACCACCGTGTTGGCCTCGTACCCGGTGCGCCGGTCGAACTTCCCGCCGCAGGTGATCAGCCGCAGCTCGGCCCGCTCGGTGGGGCCGTAGACCAGGGCGTCCGGGAAGCCCTGCTTGGGGAAGACCCGGACCTCGTCCACGGTGAACACCGCGGTGCGCCGGTCCTTGCGGGTCACCTCGACGGTGTCGCCGTGGCGCAGCAGCCCGAGCCGGTAGAAGACGGCCGGCCCGGTGTGGTTGTCGGCGTGGCCGACGACGAGCGCGTTCCCGGCGGCGCCGGGCGTGGCGCCGTCCCGGTACCAGCCGGCCAGGTTGCGCTGGTCCATCGGCGGGCTGTTCAGCTGCCGGGCGGCGGTCAGCCCGAGGCCGGTGACCGGGGCGTCGACCTTGATCGAGGGGATCCGGATCCGGGTCGGCACCGAGGCCGCCATCGGCGGGTGGGCGGGTGGCTCCGGGGTCGGCCGGGCGGTCGCCGACGGCGCCGCGGGTGCCGGGGCGGCGGGCGCGGCGGCGGGGGCGGGCGGCAGCGGCGGCCCGTCCCGGCCGGTGGAGCCGTCGTGCACCAGCCAGGCGCCGCCCGCTGCCAGCGCGAGCGCGGCGACCCCGGCCCGCCAGGGGCCGGAGCCGCCGCGCGGCGCGCGGGTGGCGCGGTCAGGACTCGGCATTGCGCCCGGGCCGGCGGCGCATCGCGCGGAGGCCCAGTCCGCCGGCGCCGACGACCAGCGCGAGGCCGCCGAGCACCTCGGCGGTGTCGGTCCCGGAGGTGCCGCCGCCACCGGTGCCCACCCCGCCGTGCGGACCGCCGCCGGGCGAGTGGCCGGGCGAGTGGCCGGGGGAGACCGAGGGCGAGTGCGAGGGGGAGGTGCTGGGTGACGCGGACGGCGACGAGGACGGCGACGGCGAGGAGGAGGGCGAGGGTGACGGGGACGGTGACGAGGTGGCGCAGGAGACGTCGAAGACCTTCTGCTTCGCCGCGCCGTTCTCACCGACGAACGTCCATTCGAGCTTGTAGTGCCCGTCCGGGAGGGTGAAGTCGCCGGTGTGCCCGGTGCCGCCGACCAGGGTGATCGACCCGGTCAGCACCTGGGCGGTGCCGGTCGGCGGCTGCTGCTCGACGGTCCAGTTGACCTGCTGGACGGTGTCGAAGTTGAAGGCGTCGAAGTAGAAGCGGCAGACCTTGGGGTCGTCGCGGGTGTCAGCCACCGGGGTGGTGCTGTCGTGCACCTTGACGTCGCCGTTGTCGCCCGGCGCGGCCAGTGCGACGGGGGCTCCGCCGAGGGCGAGCACGGCCGCGACGCCGGCGGTGGCGAGCAGGCGGCGGGCGGACGGCAGGGATGCGGACGGCACGGGGGTGGAGGTCGGTCTCACGGGGGCGCTCCAGGTTCCGGGGGGCCGCACCCGGGCGGGCGGCCGAGGTGCACACCGTCCGTTCGAGCGCCCTCCGGAGCAACCGCGCCACGCCTGCCCCGGCCCCGGTTCCCCACAATGGCCCAGCCCGGACCCGCACTGTCCGTATGCTCCTCAACGCGCCCCGTACCACCCGCTCGCCGATTTGGTTGCTGCATCAACTTCCTTACTGGAGGCATGCCTTGGTGTTCCGTAGCGAGTTCCCGGACGTCCCCGTCGTCGACCTGCCGATCCACGACGCGGTGCTCGCCGCCGCCGCCGAGTACGGCGACCGGCCGGCCCTGATCGACGGCCTCACCGGGGAGCAGGTGAGCTACGCGCGGCTGGCCGCCTCCGTCGAGCGGGTCGCCGCCGGACTGGCGGCGACCGGGGTGGGCAAGGGCGACGTGGTGGCCCTGTTCAGCCCCAACTCGGTCACCTACCCGATGGCCTACTACGGCGCCAGCCGGGCCGGCGCCACCGTGACCACGGTGTCCTCCCTCAGCACCGCCCGCGAGCTGGCCGGCCAGCTCGCGGACAGCGCCGCCCGCTGTCTGATCACCGTCTCCCCGTTCCTGCCGACCGCCCGCGCCGCCGCCGAACTGCTGGCCGCCGACGGCCGCCCACCGGTCGAGGTCATCGTGCTGGACGGTGCCGAGGGCCACCGCTCGCTCGCCGACCTGCTGGCCGCCACCGGCCCCGCCCCGGAGCCCGCGATCGACCCGGGCGAGGACGTCGCCGTGCTGCCGTACTCCAGCGGCACCACCGGACTGCCCAAGGGGGTGATGCTCACCCACCGCTCGATGGCCACCAACCTGGCCCAGACCGACGCCCTCTACCGCCCCTCCGTCGGCGAACGGGTGCTCGCGGTGCTCCCCTTCTTCCACATCTACGGCCTGACGGCCCTGCTCAACCAGCCGCTGCGGTGCGGCGCCACCGTGGTGGTGCTGCCCCGCTTCGACCTGGAGCAGTTCTGCGGCGCGGTCGAGCGGCACCGGGTGCAGGGCCTGGTGGTCGCCCCGCCGATCGTGCTCGCGCTGGCCAAGCACCCGGTCGTGGCCGACTTCGACCTCTCCTCGGTCGAGTACCTGCTGTGCGCGGCCGCCCCGCTGGACCAGGAGCTCGCCGAGGTCTGCGCCCGCCGACTGGGCCTGCCGCACCTGCTCCAGGGCTACGGGATGACCGAGCTGTCCCCGGTCACCCACGTCGTCTCCCCGACGGAGAGCGACCCGGTGCCCGGTTCGGTCGGCCGGATGGTCCCCTCCACCGAACTGCGGGTGATCGCCCTGGACGGCTCCGGCGCGGACCTCGGCGCGGGTGAGCCGGGCGAGCTGCTGATCCGCGGCCCCCAGGTGATGAAGGGCTACTTCGGCCGCCCCTCCGACACCGCCGCCATGGTCGACGCCGAGGGCTGGCTGCACACCGGCGACATCGGCTACGTGGACGGGCGCGGCTACCTCTTCGTGGTCGACCGGGTGAAGGAGCTGATCAAGTACAAGGGGTACCAGGTCGCCCCCGCCGAGCTGGAGGCCGTCCTGCTCGGCCACCCGCAGATCGCCGACGCCGCCGTGATCGGCGTCCGGGACGCCGACGGGACGGAGTGCCCCAAGGCCTTCGTGGTCCGCGCCCCCGGTAGCGAGCTCACCGCCGAGGAGGTCACCGGGTACGTCGCCGGACACGTCGCCCCCTACAAGAAGGTGCGCGCGGTGGAGTTCGTGGACGCCGTCCCCAAGTCGGCGGCCGGCAAGATCCTCCGCCGCGAACTGCGCGCCCGCGAGGCCGCCCGCTGAGACCCGCCGACCGGGACCCGGGCGGCCGGCCGGCGCGGCCCGTCTGTGAAGATCGACCCGCGGCGCCCCGACACGCCGCGCCCCGACCGGAACAGACCCCATCGATCCAGGAACCGCCACCCGCCATGACCAGCCACCCCGCCGTCCGCACCCCCCAGCAGGACCGCAGCCGAGCAACCCGGGCCCGGTTGCTCGCGGCCGCCGTGGACTGCCTGGCCGAGCTCGGCTGGCAGGGCTCCACCGTCACCGTCGTCGCCGAACGGGCCGGCGTCTCCCGGGGCGCCGCCCAGCACCACTTCCCGACCCGAGAGGACCTCTTCACCGCCGCCGTCGAGCACGTCACCGCCGAGCGGCTGGCGGCCGTCCGCGCCCACGCGGACGAGCTGCCGGCCGCCGGCCCCGACCGGACCCGGGCCGTGGTCGACATGATCGTCCGCCTCTACACCGGCCCGCTGTTCCGGGCCGCCCTGCACCTGTGGACCGCCGCCGCCACCGAGGACGGGCTGCGCGAGCGGATCGTCGCGCTGGAGGGCCACGTCGGCCGGGAGGCCCACCGGGCCGCCGTGGAGTTCCTGGACGCCGACGAGACCCGCCCGGGCGTGCGCGAATCGGTGCAGGCCACCCTCGACCTAGCCCGCGGACTCGGCCTGGCCAACCTGCTCACCGACGACAGCCTTCGACGTTCCGGAGTGATCCGGCAGTGGGCGGGCGTTCTGGAGAGTACGCTGCGGCCGGTACGCCCATGACGCCCGTACAACCGAGCGACCGGACGGCCCCTGACCAAGGGGTCGCCGGGCGGCCGATGTCCGTGCAGTCTGGAGAAGAACCCCGGCCGGCACCGACCGCGAGGCCCACCCGGCCGGGCACGAGCCGAACCGGGGTGCTGCCTGAATGCACGGACACGAGTGGGACGCGACCGCCGCCGCCGGCCCCGCGCCGAGCGGCGATCCCGTACGTCCGGACGGCCACCGCCTCGTCCCGCTCGCCACGGCCCTGCTGCAGAGCGACGGCCTGATCCTGCACTGGAGCGAGGACGCCGAGGCGCTGCTCGGCTACTCGGCCGAGGAGGCCGTCGGCAGCTACGCCGCCCGGCTGCTCACCGACGAGACCGACCGGCCCGCGGTGCTCGGCCTGTTCCAACGGATCATGTCCGGCAGCGGCGCCTCCTTCGTCTTCCCGGTCCGCCACCGCGACGGCCACCGGGTCGAGCTGGAGTTCCGCACCTACCCGATCGCCGGACCGGCCGGCACCCTGCTGCTGCTCGCCACCGCCTCCGACACCCGGGCCCTGCACGCCGTCGAGGCCGACCTCGCGGTGCTGGACGGCGTCTTCGGCCGCTCCCCGATCGGCATGGCCGTCTACGACAGCGACCTGCGCTACGTCCGGATCAACGAGGCGCTGGCCCGGATGAACGGCGTCCCGGTCTCCGCCCACCTCGGCCGCCGGATATCCGCCGTCCTGCCCGGCATCAACAGCGGCGAGATCGAACAGACCATGAGACAGGTCCTCAAGACCGGCAAGCCCGTGGTGGACGCCCGCTCGCACGGCCGCGTCCCGGGCGACCCCAAGCGGGACCGCGCCTGGTCCGCCTCCTACTTCCGGCTGGAGGACTCCACCGGCCGGGTCTTCGGCGTCTGCTCCTCGATCATCGACGTCACCGAACGCTTCCAGGCCGAGGCCCGGGCCGCCCGGGCCCAGGAACGGCTCGCCACCATCGCCGAGGCCACCGCCCGGATCGGCACCACCCTCGACCTCCAGCGCACCGCCGAGGAACTCATCGAGGCCGTCGTCCCCCGGTTCGCCGACTTCGCCACCGTCGACCTGCTGGAACCGGTGCTGCGCGGGGCCGAGCCCACCCCGATCCCCTCCGACCGCTCCGTCACCCTGCGCGCCGTCGCCGTCGGCGAGAACTACGACACCGGCCTGGCACACGCCGTGGACGTCGTCGGCGAGACCTCCGAGTACGCCCCCGACCGCAGCTACACCCAGTGCCTGCGCAGCGGGCGGCCGCTGCTGCGCGCCCACGTGGACGAGGAGGTGCTGCGCGGCCTGGTGTCCAGCGAGGACCGGGTCGCCCCCGGGATGGCCGCCGGCATCCACTCGTACCTGATGGTGCCGATCACCGCCCGGGGCATGGTCCTCGGCGGCTCCGAGTTCATCCGGATGCGCAACCCCGAGCCGTTCAACGACGCCGACGTCGCGCTCGCCGAGGAACTCGTCGCCCGCACCGCCCTGGCCCTGGACAACGCCCGGCTCTACCGCCGGGAGCGGGAGACCGCCCTCACCCTCCAGCGCAGCCTGCTGCCGCAGGAGATCCACCGCACCCTCGGCCTGGAGATCGCCTACCGCTACCTGCCCAGCAGCGTGGTCAGCGAGGTCGGCGGCGACTGGTTCGACGTGGTGCCGCTGTCCTGCGGCCGGGTCGCCCTGGTGGTCGGCGACGTGATGGGCCACGGCATCCGGGCCGCCGCCACCATGGGCCAGCTGCGCACCGTAGCCCGTACCCTGGCCACCCTGGACATGCCGCCCGAGCAGGTGCTCACCCGCCTGGACGAGACCGCCTCGGGGATCGGCGAGGGCCAGTTCGCCACCTGCATCTGCGCCGTCTACGACCCGTTGGAGCGCACCGTCCAGGTCGCCTCCGCCGGGCACCTGCCGCCGGTCTGGGTCGGCACCGACGGCATCGCCCGCAGGATCGAGGTGCCGCCCGGCGTCCCGTTGGGCGTCGGCGGGGTCGCCTTCGAGTCCATCGGCTTCACCCTCCCCGAGGGCGCCCTGCTCGCCCTCTACACCGACGGCCTGGTCGAGCGGCGCGGCCAGGACCTGGACGACGGCATCGACCTGCTGGCCCGCACCCTGGCCGGGCCCGGCCGGACGCTGGAGGAGAGCTGCGATGCCGTGATCGGGGCCCTGGTCACCGACGGCACCGAGGACGACATCGCGATGATCATGGCCCGGGCGCTGCCGGTGCCCGCCGACCGGATCGCCACCCTCCCGCTCACCGGCGGCGGCAAGCTCCCCGGCAGGGCCCGCCGCTTCACCCGCGCCACCCTGGACGCCTGGGGCCTGAACGCCGTCTGCGACTACGCCGAACTGCTGGTCAGCGAGCTGGTGACGAACGCCCTGCTGCATGCCGAGGCACCGCGCCGACTGCGGCTGTTCCGCGACCGGGTGCTCACCGTCGAGGTCTCCGACGCCGGCGGCGCGACCCCGCAGCTGCGCCCCTTCGCCGAACAGGACGAGGGCGGACGCGGGATGTTCCTGGTCAGCGAACTCGCCCAGCGCTGGGGCAGCCGGCTGACCCGGGACGGCAAGGTGGTCTGGGCCGAGCTGGAGCTGCCCTTCGGGGTCTCCTAGCCGCCGCCCGACGTGCGAGAACGGTCGTTCCCCTCATGGGGAACGACCGTTCTCGCGCTTCTTTACACCGGCACCTGCGGCTTCTCCGCCCGCTCCTGCCGCGCCGCTCGCTGCGGTTGCTGCGGTTGCTCCGGCCCGTCGGCGACCGGCCCGTCGGTGACCGGCCCGTCGTCGGCGACCGGCTCGGCCGCCGTCGGCGCGGACAGCCCGCGCAGCAGCAGCCAGGCCAGCACGCCCGCGCCGACCAGCAGCACCCCGGCCAGCAGCCCGGCGCTGTTCATCCCGTGCACGAAGGCGTCCCTGGCGCTCGCCAGCAGCGGCTGGGCGAGGTCCGGTGCCAGCCCGTCCGCCGTCTCCACGGCCGCGCCCAGCGACTCCCCGGCCCGGGCGGCGGCCTCCGGGGAGGCCCCGGCCGGTACGGACAGCCCGTTCGCGTAGATCGAGCCGACCACTGAGCCGACCAGTGCGATGCCGAGCGCGGTGCCCAGCTCGTACGCCGTCTCGGAGACCGCCGAGGCGGCCCCGGCCTTGTCGGCGGGCGCGGCGCTCAGCACCAGGTCGGCGCCGAGGGTGTAGACCACGCCCTCCGCGGTGCCGGTGACCAGGAAGGAGACCGCCAGCAGCAGGTAGGTGGTGTCCTGCTGGAGCCAGCCCAGCGCGCCCGCCGCCAGACCCATGGCCAGCAGGCTGACGGTCAGCGCCTTGCGCGCGCCGAAGCGCCGGGCGATCCGGGCGGTGAGCAGACCGCCCGCCACCGAGCCGGCGAAGGCCGGCAGCTCCGCCAGGCCCGCCTGGAGCGGCTCGTAGCCGCGCACCAGCTGGAGGTACTGGGAGACCACGAAGATCACACCGGACAGGCCGACCAGGGAGATCAGCGAGGCCGTGACGGCGGCGGTGAACCGCCGGTCGCGGAACAGCCGGACGTCCAGCAGCGGGGTCTCCAGCCGCAGCTGGCGGCGGACGAACAGGGTGAGCGCGGCGGCGCCGAGCAGGAAGGTGACCGGGACGTCCCAGCGGGCCACGCCGTGCGCGGCGGCCTCCTTGATCGCGTAGACCACGCCGATCACCCCGGCCATCGACAGCCCGACGCTCAGCACGTCCCAGCGGCCCGGCTCCGGGTCCTTGGACTCCGGCAGCAACCAGGCGCCGAGCACCAGCAGCAGGAGCAGCACCGGAATGTTCAGCAGGAACACCGAGCCCCACCAGAAGTGCTCCAGCAGCAGCCCGCCGACCACCGGCCCGAGCGCGGCACCGGCCGTGGCGGCCGCGCCCCAGATGCCGATCGCGGTGGCCCGCTCCCGGTCGTCCGGGAAGAGGCTGCGGATCAGCGACAGGGTGGAGGGCATGATCGTCGCCCCGGCGACGCCGAGCAGCGCGCGGGCCAGGATCAGCCAGCCCGGGCCCGGTGCGTACGCGGCCAGCAGGGAGGCCGCGCCGAAGGCGGCGGCACCGGTCAGCAGCAGCTTCTTGCGGCCGATCCGGTCGCTCAGGGCGCCCATGCTGACCAGCAGGCCGGCCAGCACGAAGGAGTAGGAGTCGCCGATCCAGAGCAGCTGGGTGCCGCTGGGGCGCAGCGTCTCGCTGATGGACGGAATGGCGAGCGACAGCACGGTCGCGTCGAGGGCGACCACGGTGACGGCCAGCACCAGGACGGCGAGGCCGGTCCAGCGCTGGCGGACGGTCAGGGCGGGGGTACTGCTCATGGAGTATCGGTTTCCGGTTTCCGGTCCGAGGTGCTGTGGGTCGTGGCGACGGGGGTGGGGGTGGTGACAGGAGCGGGGGAGGGGGCGGGGGCCTCCGGCCGGCGCAGCGCGCCGCCGAGGAACAGCTCGGCGAGCGAGAAGGCGGCGTCACGGGGGGCGAGACGGCCGTCCTGGATGGCCCAGCCGATGCCGGCCACCAGGTCGAAGAAGGCCTCGCTCAGCCAGGCGGCGCTCAGCTCGATCCGGAAGACGCCCTCGCGCTGCCCGCGCAGGAAGAGCGCGTGCAGCCGGTCGATCTGGACCTCCCAGAGGTCGTTGATGTCGGCGTGGTCGTAGAGCTGGTTCTCGCCGGCCAGGAAGGCGCAGAGCATGGCGTCCGGGACGGCGGCGTCCACCAGGCGGCGCAGCGCGGCCTGGGCGTCGCCCTCCTCGGTGGCGGCGGTGTCCAGGGCGGCGGCGAAGCGCTGGAGGCCGAGCAGGCCGACCTCGCGGATCAGTGCGTCGCGCCCGGGGAACAGCCGGTGCAGCGTGGCCCGGCTGATGCCCGCGGCGCGGGCGATCTCGTCCAGGTGGGCGGTGGGGCGGCGGGACAGCACGCCGACGGCGGCTTCCAGAACGGTGTCGCGGTCGGTGGCCATGCAACGAGTGTAGGCCACGTGAGACATCCATGTCTCACTTTTACGGTGGGGATCTCATCTGCGAGGTCGGTGACCGACCGGTGGGCAGCAAAAAACCGGAGACGGCGGGTGTGCCGTCCCCGGTCGGGGTGGCGCGGACCGTACGGGCCCGCGCCGCTGCGCTCAGCTCTGGTTGTAGAACCCGGTGTCGTCGATCGGCCGGTCGATCACCATCACCTCGACGTCCGCCGGGGTGAGCAGGAAGACCCGGCGGGCGATCCGCTCGATGCCGCCCCGAGTGCCGAAGATCAGCCCGGAGGCGAAGTCGACCATGCGCTTGGCCTCGGCCTCGTCCATCTCGGTGAGGTCCATCACCACGGGGATGGACGCCCGGATGTGCTCACCGACCGTGCGGGCCGCCTCGAAGCCCGTCGGCCGCAGGGAGACGATCTTCGCGGGCGCGGGGACGGCCGACACCGTCTCCTGATCCACCCACTCGTCGTCGTACACCGCGGCCGGGTAGTTCCCGGAGGGCATCAGCCACCCGTTGTGGTGCTCGTCGCGAAGTGCTCCCATGCCGCGCCTCCCTGCCTCGTCCCGTCTGGTCCCCCGGGGGTGAGTGTCCTTCTTGACACGTCATCCACTCGACGGAACTGTCCGAGTATCGCACTGTTCACCGGTCCCGTGCCCGCTCGCGGCCCCCGTAAGAGTCGTGCCGTGCCGGAAACCCGGGCGGACCCGGGCAAAGAGAGCGACGCGGCGCAGCTCCGTACGGTTGCGCGCGTAGACCATATCGGTAGCGGTCACCGCCCAATTGACCTTCTGTCAACAATGCGGAAACGATTTCACTCGCCGGTCGAACCGTCCACCAGTTCGCGCAACAAATCCGCGTGACCGTTGTGTCGCGCGTACTCCTCGATCATGTGGACCAGGATCCAGCGGAGCGTCACCTCCTGGTCGTGGCGCGGCCGCTTGCCGACCGTGTCCAGCGGCAGACCGGACGCGGCCCGGCGGGCGGCCTCGATCTCGGCGCGCCAGGTGGCGAAGTCCGCCGCGACGTCGGCGGTGGCCACGTTGTCGAAGTCGCCGTCCGGGTCGGCCTCGGTCCAGTAGTGGCCGGTGGCGACCTCCGCGCCCAGCAGGACGCCCTGGAACCAGTGCCGTTCCACCTCGGCCATGTGCCGGACCAGGCCGAGCAGCGAGAGCGTGGACGGCGGGACGGAGCGCAGCCGCAGCTGGTCGTCGGTCAGGCCCGCGCATTTCAGCGCGAGCGTGCTGCGGTGGTAGTCGAGCCAGGAGGTGAGCATGGCGGCCTCGTCGGCGGCCATCGGCGGGTCCACCCGCGGGGTGAGTTCGGTCATGCCGGACATCCTGGTCGCCGACGGCCCGCCGGTGCGACCGAATTGTCGGCCGGAGGGTGGCGACGGCGGCGGGTGGCGACGGCGGCGGAGGAGGCCGGTCCGGTGTTGGCCTTCTGCCCTGCGGCACGGGCTCGTTGGTGGATTTTCCGCCGAGATCACCCCGGGCCGTTGACCGCCGGCCCTCCCGACCGATTGGCTCGGTGGAGAGCCCGCCGCCGGGAGGGAGCCCGGCCGGGCGAGCAGAGGGGACTGAGCTCATGACACGCACCACCCCGACCACCCGCGCCACCCGGAGGACCCGGACCACCCGTGACCGCCGGCTGCTGGGCGCCGGCAGCGTGCTGGCGGCCGGCGTCGCACTCGCCGTCACCGCCGCCCCCGCCCAGGCCGACCCGGAGCCGCGCGGCACCGTTCGGATCAGCACCGGGGTGAACGGCGCCGCCCCCGACGGCCAGTCCTGGAGCCAGGGCGTCAGCGCGGACGGCCGCTACGCCCTGTTCACCTCCTGGGCCAAGAACCTGGTGCCCCAGCCCACCGTCGGCGGGCGCGACGCCTATGTGCGGGACCTGCGCACCGGCCGCACCGAGCGGGTCAACCTCTCCGACTCGGGCGAGGCACTGAACGGCTGGACCGACCAGGCCGCGATCAACGCCGACGGTCGCTACGTCGCCTTCGAGAGCAACGCCGACAACGTGGTGCCCGGCATGCAGGTCAAGGGCCGCACCGAGGTGTACCTCCGGGACCGCAGGACCGGCCGCACCGAGCTGGTCAGCGGCGGGCTCACGGCCACCGACACCGACCAGTTCCACGCCTCCTACGCGCCGCAGATCAGCGCCGACGGCCGGTACGTGGTCTACGTGTCCTCCCGGACGGACCTCGACCCGACGGTGGTGGACCCCACGCCCGGAGCGGCTCCCGGGGCCGCGCCCTCCTTGGCCAGGCCGTACACCTGGAAGATCAACGTCTACCTCACCGACCGCCGCACCCACACCACCCGGCTGATCTCCCGGGACACGGCCGGCAAGCCGGGCGAGAGCACCTCCTTCCGCCCGACCATCAGCGCGAACGGGCGCACCATCGGCTTCGGCTCGCTCTCCGAGCTGCTGCCGACCGGGCCGACCCCTGCCCCCGCCGCACCCGGCGCACCCGGCGCGGCGCCGGAGCTGGCCCTGGCCCGGCCGACCACCGCCGTCTACTACACCTGGGACGCGGCCTCCGGGACGCTCGCGCCCGCCAGCTACGACGTCGACGGCAAGGTCGCCGACGCGGACTTCGACGCCACCGTCAGCCCGGACGGGCGGTACGCCGTCTACTCCCTGCCCGAGCCCGGCGGCTCCACCGGCGGCCACCGGTACCACACGGTGCTGCACGTCCGGGACCTGCGGACGGGCGCCGTGCGGAAGGTGAGCGGCGGCCTGCCGGGGACCACCTCGGTCGGCTCCTCCGGGCACGGCTCGATCACCGCCGACGACCGCTGGCTCTACTTCGACTCCGCCGCCGACAACCTGGTGCCGGGCCCCCAGCACCCGGGCTGGGACGTCTACCGCCAGGACCTGCGCACCGGCCGCACCGAACGGGTAGCCACCGCGCCGGACGGCTCGGCGGGCAACGGCTCGTCCAACGCGCCGTTCGTGTCCGCCGCAGGGAACACCGTGGTGTTCGACTCGACCAGCGGCAACCTGGTCGCCGGCACCGACACCCCGGCGGCCGAGGGCTACCAGGCCTTCGCCCGGCCGACCGGGAGCCGGGCGGGCGACGGCGACGACCAGGGCGAGGACCAGGACGACTGACCGGGCACCGCGGGCGGGGGTGCTCCCCCCCCCCGCGGCGCGGGTCAGGTGGCGCGGGCCCGGAGCTGCGCCCGTTCGCCCTGCTGCCCGAACGGCACCAGGAGTTCGACCGTCCGGCACGACCTGGCGCGGACCGTCCCGACGGGCTCGTCCGACCTCGTCAGCGCCTGCTACTTCCACACCCCGGTCGACCTGCCCCGCGTCGAGGTGCTGCGCCGCCCCGCGGCTCGCCGGGCACCCGATCGCATTCCGGAATTCGTGCACGGAACGCTGATCGGCGTGCGGGGAGCGGCTCGTAGGGCGTGTCTGACAATTCGCGTCGGATCAGCGTGCGGCGTTGGGGTGCGTGCATCGCAAGGCGGAGGAGGGAGTCCATGCGGTGGGGGCACCTCCCGGCCGAAGGCTGGGGGCCATCGGCGACTGACGACAACGCGGCGAGGTGCGTGCCCCGGCGTCGCGCGCCCGGCGGGAATTGTCAGACACGCCCTAGCAGTTACCGACCTGCACGGCCCGCCAGGGCATTCCGCACGGGTCCTGGGTCGGTCCCTGCGGGCGGACGAATCCCCACAGCGTGTGGTTCTCGCACTTCTGGACCTGGGAGAGGTCCAGGCAGGCGTTGGGGTCGAAGGTCATCGCGCCGGCCTGCGGGGCGTTGACGGTGGTGACGCCCAGGAGCGGGATGGCCATGGCGGCCCCGCCGAGGAGCAGGGAGACGGCCTTCGACGTCTTCGACTTCATGAATTGCTGCCTTTCCGCTTGCACATGAACGGCCGAAAGGCTTCGCCTCCCGGCCGGTCGAGAATGGCACGGTCAATTCGGCGAGATCAACATGGTGCACAGCGGGGCAGGGCTGGGCGAAACGGACGTGTTTCCGTGCACTAACTACGGAGTGAGGCGGGCTCGCCGTGGGCGGTGACGCTCCGTCATGTTGTAAATCTCATGGTTTAGCGGAGAAAGGGTCAGTCGGTGCGCGCACGACGGCGGGCGGCGTACGCCCGCCAGGCGCCGACCAGGCTGCCGACCACCAGCAGGGCGATCACCCCGGCCGAGACCAGGAAGGCCGCCGAGCCGGGCTGGTCCGCGCTGGCGGCGGCGGTCACGTAGACGGCGGTGGTCGGCACCACGCCGATCGCGGTGGCGAGGAGGAAGGGGAGGAAGCGGACTCCGGAGAAGGCGGCGCCGTAGTTCCCGGCCTGGAAGGGCAGGCCGGGGAGCAGCCGCAGCACCAGGACGCTGCGGAAACCCTGGTCGGTGAAGCGCTGGTCGAGGGCGCCGAGCACCTTGCCGCGCAGGTACGGCTTGAGGGCCTCCCGGCCCAGGCCCCGGCCGAGGCCGAAGGCCAGGGCCGCGCCCAGGGTGGTGCCGAGCACGGCGAGGAGCACGCCCTGCTGGATGCCCAGCAGCAGGCCGGCCACGGCGTTCAGCGCGGGGCGCGGGACGAAGGCGAGGGTGCCGACGGCGTAGACCAGGGCGAACAGCGGGGCGAACCAGTAGCCGGGCAGCCGGTCCGCCAGGCCGCCGGAGAGCAGGTCCGTCGGGCTCCACAGCAGCAGCGACCCGGCGCACGCCCCCAGCAGGACCACCAGCAGGCCGAACCGCCACCAGGGTGAGCGGCCCGAGGCCCGTTCGGCGGCCTCGTCGGGCTCGGTGACCTCGGCGGGTTCGACCGGTTCGGCGGGGGCGGCGGAGTCGGCGGGCGTGGTCAGGGCTGCGGGCACGCGCCGAGCCTAGCCGGTTCCCGCCACCGGCCGGCCCGGGGTACGCGGAGCGGTCCGCCGGTGGATCGGCCCGCCCGGGGCGTACCGGCCCGCCTTCTTCCGCACGGCTGGGCTCGGGTCCCCGGTGCGGGCCGCCGCCAGGGCCTCGGCGGCGCGGGTGTCGGTGTGGACGAATGTGCCGACCGGTTCGGCGGCCCGCGCCCGGACCCGGGGGTCGGGGTCGTCGGCGAGGTGGCGGAGGGCGGGTGCGAGGACGAGGCCCGCGCCCGGTGCGCAGGCGTCGTCCTCGCAGCGGTCGCAGGCCAGGGCGTGGAACGCGGCGATCCTGACCTCGGCGTCCGGGTCGTCGGCCATGGTGATCAGCCGGCCCATGGAGTCGGTGTCGACGAGGTGGTCCAGGAGCCGGCAGCAGCCCTCCCGGACGGCCGCGCGCTCGTCGGCCAGGCCGGCCCGAACGGCATCGAGCGCGTCCGCCCCGCGCCGGAGCAGCTCCCGGTAGGGGGCCACGGTGCGCTGGGGATCGCCCAGGCGGGCGACCAGGGCTTCGTCGTCAGTCCGCACGAATCCGAGGACGGCCCCAGTGTCGGCCCGCAACACCCGCCCGGGCAAAGGGCTTTCGCCCAGGGACGGCGGACCGCCGGGCGCTGGAGTGCGCCCGGCGGTCGGCGGCATGGGCGGGGAATCCCTGGGGAGTTCCCGTCATGTCGTGGAGAGGTCCTTTCCGGAGGCGCTCCCCGACGGTCGAGCGGTCACGTTCTCCCCGGGGGAGTTCGGCTCGGCCCGGCGCAGGGCGCCGGCGCTCAGCAGGAGGGCGAGGGCGAGCAGGGTGACCAGGCCGAAGGAGACGGTCAGGGAGGTGGCCTGGGCGAGGGCGCCGATGACGGCGGGGGCGATCAGGCCGGAGGTGTAGGTGACGGTGGCGACGCCCGCGATGGCCTGGCTGGGGTTGGTGCCGATCCGGCCGGCGGCCGCGAAGGCGAGCGGGACGATCACCGCGACGCCGACGCCGATCAGGGCGAAGCCCGGGACGGCCAGCGCCGGGGTGTCGGCGGCGACCACCAGCACGCCGCCTAGGGTGGCGACGGCGCCGCTCAGGCGGCTGGTGCGGACGGCGCCGAGGCGGCGGACCACCGCGTCGCCGGCCAGCCGGCTGACCGCCATGGTGAACGCGAAGGCGGTGTACGAGGCGGCGGCCACGGTGGCCGAGGCGCCGGTGACGTCCTTGAGGTAGACGCCGCTCCAGTCCATCGAGGCGCCCTCGCCGAACACCGCGCAGAAGCCGACCAGGCCGATCACCAGCGAGCTGCGCGGCGGCAGGGCGAAGCGCGGCGGGGCCTCGGCCTCCTCGGGGGAGCGGAGGTCGGGCAGTCCCCGGCAGATCGGCTGGGCGAGGGCGAGCAGCACGACGGCGGTGACGGCCAGCTGGAGCCGGGCGTCCAGGGCGAGGTGGGCGGCCAGGATGCCGAAGCCGGAGGCCACCAGGCCGCCCGCGCTCCACATCCCGTGCAGTCCGGACATGATCGACCGGCCGAGGCGCTGCTCGATCTCCACGCCCTGGGCGTTCATCGCGACGTCCGCCGTGCCGGCCGTGGCGCCGTACAGCAGCAGCACCGCGCACAGCGCGGGCAGCGAGGGGGCGAGTGCGGGCAGGGTGAGGGCCAGGCACCAGAGCGAGAGCAGTCCGCGGACCGCCGCCCGGCCGCCGTGGCGGTGGACGACGCGCCCGGCGAGCGGCATCGCGAGGGAGGAGCCGATGGCGGGCATCACCAGGGCGAGGCCGAGCTGCCCGGGGGAGAGGTCCAGGCGGTCCTGGATCCACGGGATGCGGGTGACGAAGGTGCCGCCGACGGCGCCGTGCACGCCGAAGACCAGCGCGATGCTCCGGCGGGCGCGGCGTGGTTCGGTGAGTGGTTCGAGGGGCGTGACGGTCATGATGCGGTTCCCTCCCGGTCCTGGTCGTCGATAAACTATCAGGAAGGGACCCTGATAGAAACACTCTGGAAGGATGATCCGCCATGACCACCGCGCGTACGGCCACGCCGAGCACCGCCCGGGCGATCAACGACCGGTTGGCGCTCAACCTCCTGCTCGAACAGGGCCCCCTGACCGCGACCGAACTGCGCGACCTCACCGGCCTCTCCCGGCCGACCGTCGCCGACCTGCTCGACCGCCTCCAGCGCACCGGCCTGGTCGCCGTCGTCGGCGAGCGCGGCGAGCAACGGCGCGGTCCCAACGCGCGGCTCTACGCGCTGGTCGCCTCCCGGGCCCACATCGCCGCCTTCGACGTCCGCGAGGGCGGCGCCAGCCTGGTCGTCGCCGACCTCGCCGGACACACCCTCGGCACCGCCGAGATCCCCGTCGAGGGCGACGGGCCCCCGGACACCGCCGCGGCGATCGTCCGCACCCTGCGGGAGACCGCGCGCGGCGCCGGCGTCGAGCGGCTGCACACCGTCGCCGTCGGCGCCCCCGGCCTGGTCGACCCCGCCACCGGCCGGCTGCACAGCACCGGCCAGCTCCCCCGCTGGCACGCCGAACTCCTCACCGCGCTGCGGGAGTTGCCCGACACCGAGGTGATCCTGGAGAACGAGGTCAACCTGGCCGGCCGGGCCGAGTACCGGGTCGGCGCCGCCCGCGACCGCGACACCTTCGTGCTGATGTGGCTCGGCCACAGCGTCGGCGCCGCCGTCATCCTCGACGGGCGGCTGCGCCGCGGCTTCTCCGGCGGCACCGGCGAGATCTGCTTCCTGCCCGTCCCCGGCGCCACCGGACTGCCCAGCGCCGACAGCTGCGAGGGCGGTTTCCACGGCCTGGTCGGCAGCGCGGCCCTGTGCGCGCTGGCCCGCGCCCACGGACTGCCCGCCGACCCGGCCGACGACGCGACCGCCGCCGAGGCCGTCGTGCGCGCCGCCCTGGCCGGCGGGGCGGCGGGCGCGGCCTTCCTGGACGAGCTGGCCGAACGGATCGCGCTCGGCGCGGCCAGCGTCTGCGTGGTGCTCGACCCCGGCTGCGTGGTGCTCGGCGGCGAGATCGGCCGGGCCGGCGGCGCCGAACTGGCCGGCCGGGTGGAGCGGTGCCTCGCCGGGCTCTCCCCGCTGCGCACCGAGGTGCGGGCCGGCACGGCGGGCGGCGGTGCCGTCCTCGCCGGGGCGGTGCTCACCGCCGGCGACGCCGTACGGCGGGACCTCTTCGGCGAGCCATAGGGCCTGTTTTCCGTCCGCGTCCCCGGTACGGCAGGATGGCCGCCGGGGGGCGCGCAACAACCCACCGGGGGGCGCGTACCCCGTCGCTCGAACCACCGTCAGGAGTCGTACATGGGCCAGCCCGAGGTGCCGGTCAACCCGTACCGGATCGGCGAGGCGGCCGCGCTGCTCGGTGTCAGCGCGGACACCATGCGGCGCTGGGTGGACGCCGGGAAGCTCGCCGCGGTGCGGGACGAGCACGGGCACCGGATCATCCCCGGCGCCGAGCTCGCCGCCTTCGCCCGGGAGCTGGCCCGGCCGGAGAACGCCGAGGCCGAGGGGCGCCCCTCCTCGGCGCGCAACCGCTTCCCCGGGATCGTCACCGAGGTGCGGCTCGGCGACGTGGCCGCCCAGGTGGAGGTGCAGGCCGGGCCGTTCCGGGTGGTGTCGCTGATCAGCCGGGACGCGGCGGAGGAACTGAACCTCGTCCCGGGCGCACCCGCGACCGCGGTCATCAAGTCGACCAATGTGATGATCGAACGGCGCTAGTGTCGGTCTGCTGACGAGACCTCGGACCCTCGGACCCTCGAAGGAAAGGCCCGGATGAACCACCCGAACCTGCCGACCACCCAGGCCGCCGTCCTGGCGATCGAGGCGGTCGCCGCCCGGCACGGCCGCACCGTCCACGCCGAGCACGACATCGGCAGCGACCGGACCTTCGCCGGGCTGGTCGGCCAGGAGGGCGAACCGGGCGCCATCCCGCACGAGGCCCTGCTGGAGTTCGACGGCAGCCCGCGCACCGCCGTCCGGCTGTTCACCCACGACGAGGCCGCCGTCACCGTCGAGGGCATCGCCTTCGACGTCCCGCGCGACAGCGTCCCGGCCTTCCTGAACTCGGTCTGGTCCGGCCTGGTGCACGTCAAGGTCCGCACCTTCCCGCCGTCCAGCACGCTGATCGTCACCGTCCCCGGGGAATCCGGCTACCGCGAGGCCCTCGGCGTCCACGACCTCACCCCCTGGCTTTCCGGAAAGATCCGATGAGCATCCCCGCCGCTGCCCCCGCGTCCGCCCCCGCCGACGTTCCCGCCCCCGCCGACCGCCGCCCGGTGCTCGCCGTCGCCCACCGCGGCGACCCGTACCGCCACCGCGAGAACACCCTGCCCTCGGTGGAGTCCGCGCTCGCCGCCGGCGCCGACGCCGTCGAGGTGGACGTCCAGCTCACCCGCGACCGGGTGCCCGTGCTGCTGCACGACACCACCCTCGAACGACTCTGGGGCGACCCGCGGTCGATCGGCCGGGTCACCACCGAGCAGCTCGCCGAGCTGCGCCAGGGCCACCTGGCCGTCCCCACCCTCGCCGAGGCGATCAAGGCCGTCGCCGCGGCCGACGGCCCCAGGCTGCTCATCGACCTCGACGAGCCCGGCCCGGCCGCCGCCACCTGGTCCGTCGTCACCGGCCAGGGCGCCGAGGACCTCGTCGCCTTCTGCGGACCCGCCACCGCGATGCTCGCCGTCCGCGAACTCAGCCCCGACGCCGAGATCGCGCTCACCTGGAAGCAGCCGCGGATGCCCGCCCCCGCCCTCCTGCGCGACCTGCGCCCGCGCTTCCTCAACCCGCCGTTCGGCCTGGTCACCCCCGACTTCGTCCGGGCCGCCGCCGACGAGGGGCTCGCCGTCTCCACCTGGACCGCCGACCTGCGCCGCACCATGCGCCGACTGCGCGACACCGGGGCCGCCTCCATCACCACCAACCGGATCTCCGTACTGCGCTCGGTCCTGGACGGCCGCCGGTGACGGTGCGCGGTCCCCAGGCGCCCGGCCCCCGGGTGCTCGGCCCCCGGGCCCTGGGCCGCGCCCTGCTGGCCCGCCAGCACCTGCTCGTCCGCACCGACCGGGCAGCCGACGAGGTCGTCCACCACCTCGTCGGACTCCAGGCCCAGGCCGTACCGCAACCGCCCTACCTCGGGCTGCTCGCCCGGCTCGACGGCTTCACCCCGGACGCGCTGAGCGCCCTGCTCGAACAGCGGGCGGCGGTCCGGATCGCGCTCCAGCGCGGCACCATCCACCTGGTCACCGCCCAGGACTGCCTGACCCTGCGCCCGCTGCTCCAGCCCGTCCTCGACCAGGCGCTGCGCACCACCTACGGCCGACGGCTCGCCGGGCTCGACCCGGCCGCGCTCGCCGCCGAGGCCCGCACGCTGGTCGAGCGGGAACCGCGCACCTTTCAGCAGCTCGGCACCCTGCTGGCCGCCACCCGCCCGGACCGCGACCCGGCCGCGCTGGCCCAGGCCGCGCGCTGCCTGCTGCCGCTGGTCCAGGTGCCGCCGCGCGGGCTGTGGGGGCGCAGCGGCCCGGCCGCCCACACCACCGCCGAGGCCTGGCTCGGCCGCCCGCTGGAGCCGGCGCCGGAGCCGGCTCCGGGCGGGGCGGACGCACCGGGCGGCTCGGACGGGCTGGACGGGCTGGACGGGCTGGACGGGCTGGACGGGCTGGACGGGCTGGACGGGCTGGTGCTGCGCTACCTGGCCGCCTTCGGCCCGGCGAGTGCGGCGGACCTGCGGAAGTGGTCCGGCCTCGGCGGCCTCGGCCCGGTGCTGCGGCGGCTCGTGCCGCGGCTGCTCACCTTCCGGGACGAGCAGGACCGGGTGCTGTACGACCTGCCCGGGGCGCCCCGGCCGGACCCGGACGTCCCGGCGCCGGTGCGGCTGGTCGCGCCCTTCGACAACCTGCTGCTCTCGCACGCCGACCGGAGCCGGGTCCTGCCGGAGCGGTACAAGGACCGGGTGATGACCCGGAACGGCCTGGTGCTCGGCACCCTGCTGGTGGACGGGCTGGTCGCCGGGACGTGGCGGTACGCGGGGCCGGAGGAGGGCGTGGTGGTCGAGCCGTTCGTCCGGCTGGCGCGGGCGGACCGCGCGGCGGCGGAGGCCGAGGCGGAGCGGGTGCTGGCCTTCGCTGGCGCGGGCGGACGGGTCCGGATCGAGGCGGCCGGCGAGGGGTAGAACGGGCGGATCGTCAGATTCTCTGCTGAGCTGGGTCGGGTCCGGACTCGTCGCCGCCGGACCCGATGACGATCCCGGCGGAGGTGGCCGTGTCCGTGGAGCGCCCGTCCGGTGGCCCGCCCGACCACCGCAGGCCGTACCTGATGCTGCCGCCCGCCGTGCGGCAGGCGGCCGCCTGGTCGGTGGCGGTGATCCTGCTGATCACCGTGGGCTCGCTGGTGGTGTTCGCGCTGGTCGAGCTGCGGGCCGCGACCGTGCCGTTCATCCTGGCGCTGCTGGGGGCCTCGCTGCTGTACCCGGTGGTGCCCTGGATGGTCCGGCGGGGTGTCAGCCGGAGCCTGGCGGCCGGGCTGACCTGCGTCCTGCTGGTCGCGGCGGTGGCCGGGGTGATCGTCCTGCTGGTCAACTCCCTGGTGCACAGCGCCCCGCAGATCGCCGGCTCGCTCCCGGCGGCCGGCCGCCGGCTGGCCGAGTGGCTGGGGCCGTTCGGGGCGAAGGTCGAGCACGCGCTGACCAACGCCAAGGGTGAGACCAACTCGCTGGTCTCGACGCTGACCAACGGCGTGCTGTCCGGCCTCGGCCTGCTCACCCAGCTGATCACCGGCGCGGTGCTGGCCCTGGCCCTGGTGTTCTTCTTCCTGCGGGACGGCCACCGCACCGGCGACAGCATCCGCGCCCACCTGCCCGGGCGCGGCGCCGAGACGGTGGTGGCCTGCGCCGAGCGGGCCTTCGAGGCGATGGCCGGCTTCATGCGCGGCACCACCCTGATCGCCCTGATCGACGCGGGCTTCATCACCGTCGGCCTGCTCGCCCTGGGCGTCCCCGGCGCCCCGGGCCTGGGCGCGCTGGTCTTCATGGGGGCGTACATCCCCTTCGTGGGCGCCTTCCTGTCCGGCACCGTCGCGGTGCTGGTGGCCCTCGCCGACGGCGGTCTGGGTACGGCACTGTGGGCGCTCGGGGTGGTGCTGACGGTGCAGATGATCGAGGGCAACATCCTGCAGCCGATCATCCAGAGCCGGACGGTCGAGCTGCACCCGGCGACCATCATGGTCGCCGTGGTGGCCGGCTCCGGCATCGCGGGCATCATCGGCGCCCTGCTGGCGGTGCCGGTCTGCGCGGCGGGCATGGGCGTGATCTCGGTGCTGCGGGGGCTGGGCACCGATCCCGGGTGAATGCGGTTGCCCGGGGTGAGGCGGGCGTGCGAGCATCGCTAATGCGACGGAGTTCGCGATAGCTTGAGAGGGGTACGGGTGGAACTGATCGACGTGGCCGAGGCGGGGGACGGGCCGTACGGGATCACGATGGGGCCCGACGGCGGGGTGTGGTTCACGCTCATCCGCGCCGGGGAGATCGGGCGGCTGGCGCCGGACGGCTCGGTGCGGCGGTTCGGGCTCGGCGCGCCGCGCTGCGCGCCGTCGGTGATCACCGCCGGCCCGGACGGCGCGCTCTGGTACGCCGAGATGAACGTCGGCCGGATCGGACGGATCACGGTGGACGGCGAGGTCTCCTCCTTCGCGCTGTCGGCGACGGGCGTCGGGCCGGGCGGGATCGTCACCGGGCCGGACGGGGCGCTCTGGTTCACCGAGGTCAACGCCGACGTGGTCGGACGGATCACCGTGGACGGGGAGGTGACGGAACACCCGCTGCCCGTGGAGGGGGCGTTCCCGGCGCACATCACCGCCGGGCCGGACGGCGCGCTGTGGTGCTCGCTCAACCAGGCCGATGCGATCGCCCGGGTGAGCACCGACGGCGCGGTGACCGTCCACCGGCTGCCCACCGCAGGCACCGCGCCGGTCGGGATCACCGCCGGTGCGGACGGCGCGCTCTGGTACGTCGGGATCGGCGGCGGGCTGGTCGGGCGGATCACCGTGGACGGGGAGGTGACGGAGTACCCGCTCGCCGACCGGGAGGCCAGACCGCACGCGATCACCGTCGGCCCGGACGGGCGGCTCTGGTTCACCGAGTGGGCCGCCGGCCGGATCGGCGTGCTCACCCCCGACGGGCGGCTGGACGGCCACGCCATCCCCGGCCGGGGCGCCGAGCCGCACGGGATCGCCGTCGGCCCGGACGGCGTGGTGTACGCGGCGCTGGAGCGCGGACAGATCGCCCGACTGACGGCCTGACGGCCTGACGGCCTGACGGCCTGACGGCCTGACGGCCTGACGGCCTGACGGGCTCGCGTGTCGACGGGCCGAATCGGCCCGGGGTCCGGGCCGGTCCCGGCCGGGAGGTCCCGGTCACGGCCGGGAACTCGGGCCCAGCGACCCCGGGCGGGCGGGCCCAACGGCCCTGGGGTGCACGGGGCGTGCGTTCGGATCATGGATCGCCATCCATTCGCACGACGTTCCGAAGGAGCGCGTCCTTGAGCGCCACCCAGGCACCGGGCGACCCGTCCCCGCCGCCAACGCCCGTGTCGGCGGGGCCGGTTCGGCCCCGCCGACCCGGCTCGGCCGTGATCAGGCTGCTGACCACCACCGACCACAAGACGATCGGCACCATGTACCTGGTGTCCTCGTTCGCGTTCTTCCTGATCGGCGGCATCCTCGCGCTGGTCATGCGCGCCGAACTCGCCCGCCCCGGAACGCAGATCCTCTCCAACGAGCAGTTCAACCAGGCCTTCACCATGCACGGCTCGGTGATGCTGCTGCTGTTCGCGATGCCGCTGTTCACCGGCTTCGCGAACTGGATCATGCCGCTGCAACTCGGCGCCCCCGACGTGGCGTTCCCGCGTCTGAACATGCTCTCCTACTGGCTGTTCGTGTTCGGCTCGCTGATCGCCGCCGCGGGCTTCGCCACCCCGCAGGGGGCCGCCGACTTCGGCTGGTTCCTCTACGCGCCGCTCTCCGACGCCGTCCACTCGCCGGGCGTCGGCTCCGACATGTGGATCATGGGAGTGACGCTGTCCGGCTTCGGCAGCATCTTCGGCGCGGTCAACTTCATCACCACGATCATCTGCATGCGCGCGCCCGGCCTGACCATGTTCCGGATGTCCATCTTCTGCTGGAACGTACTGCTCACCTCGGTGCTGGTGCTGCTGGTCTTCCCGGTGCTGGCCGCCGCACTGCTCGCCCTGGAGTGCGACCGCAAGTTCGGCTCGCACGTCTTCGACCCGGCCAACGGCGGGGCGATGCTCTGGCAGCACCTGTTCTGGTTCTTCGGGCATCCCGAGGTGTACATCCTGGCGCTGCCCTTCTTCGGGATCGTCTCCGAGGTCATCCCGGTGTTCAGCCGCAAGCCGATGTTCGGCTACGCGGGCCTGATCGCCGCCACGGTGGCCATCGCCGGGCTCTCGGTGACGGTGTGGGCGCACCACATGTACGTGACCGGGCAGGTGCTGCTGCCCTTCTTCTCCTTCATGACCTTCCTGATCGCGGTGCCGACCGGCGTCAAGTTCTTCAACTGGGTCGGCACCATGTGGAAGGGCTCACTGAGCTTCGAGACACCGATGCTCTGGACGGTCGGCTTCCTGGTCACCTTCCTGTTCGGCGGGCTGACGGGCGTGCTGCTCGCCGCGCCGCCGATCGATTTCCACGTCTCCGACTCGTACTTCGTCGTCGCCCACTTCCACTACACCCTGTTCGGCACGGTGGTGTACGCGATGTTCGCCGGCTTCCACTTCTGGTGGCCCAAGATGACGGGCAAGAAGCTCGACGAGCGCCTCGGCAGGATCACCTTCTGGACGCTCACCGTCGGCTTCCACGCGACCTTCCTGGTGCAGCACTGGCTCGGCGCCGAGGGCATGCCGCGCCGGTACGCCGACTACCTGGCCTCGGACGGATTCACCACGCTGAACACCGTCTCGACCATCGGGTCGTTCCTGCTCGGCCTGTCGATCCTGCCGTTCCTCTACAACGTCTGGAAGACCGCCAAGTACGGCGAGCGGGTCGGCTCGGACGACCCGTGGGGCTGGGGCCGCTCGCTGGAGTGGGCCACCTCCTGCCCGCCGCCCCGGCACAACTTCGTCACGCTGCCCCGGATCCGCTCCGAATCCCCGGCCTTCGACCTCCACCACCCGGACATCGCCGCCCGGGACGTGCTGGTGCACACCGGGAAGCCGGCGTCGCACCTGGGCGACGTGGAGCCGGTGAAGTACGACCGCCCGCTGAGCCGGGCGGAACGGGCCCGGGCCTCGACCATCGACGACTGAGGCCCCGCCCCCTCGAACGCCGTTCCCGCCCGCGCCGCTGCCCCCGGGCGGGCGGGGACGGCTCCCCGTGCCCCGTCATCCCGTCGTCTTCGTCAGTTTCGTCAGCTCCGTCAGCTCCGTCACTCCCCGTGCGACACCGGAAGGTCGGCCCATGACCCACACCGTCCTCGCCATCGGCACCGCCGCGCTCACCGCGAGCGGCTGCGTCTGGTACCTGCCCGCCATCGCCGACCTCCGGGCCGGAGTCGACCGGCCCCGCTCCACCCGGACCGCCGCGGCGGCCTGCGTGCTCTGGTGGGCCGCGCTCGCGCTGGCCGGCGGGCTGCTGCTCGCCTGTCCCGACTGGCGCCCCGCCGCCCAGGTGGCCCTCGCCGGGCTGGTCGGCGGCACGGCCCTACGGGTGCGGGCGCTGTGGGACCGACGCGGCGAGCAGCGGGAGACCGCGGCCCGCTGGGCCGCGCTCGACGCCGGGCCGGTACCGCGGAGCGGGCGGTCGACGGCCGTCGTCCTGGCGGGTCGGCTGCTGGTGGGCGCGGCCGTGGCCGCGCTGGGCGCGGTGGCGATCCTGCTCACCGACGGCGGCGGCTCGGCCGCGAAGGCGGCCCTGGCGGCGTTCGGCGGGGCGGGCGTGGCGCTGGCCTTCCTCCTGGTGGGCCTGGGGAACGTCCGGCGCCGGGAGCGCTGAGGTGCCGTCAGGACCGCCCGCCCGACGACGGCGTCCGGCCCGCGCCGGAAGGGGACGGCACGGGCCGGACGGGTTCGGCGGGATCAGTAGAAGGTCGGGATGTACTTGTAGCAGGGCTGGGTGTTGCTGTAGATCATGATGTCGCCGGTGATCTTGCCCACGATGCCGTCCGGGACGACACTCGGGTTGCTGTGGCTCTGGACCGTCTGGTAGCGGACCACCAGGGCCTTGGTCTTCGGGCCCCAGATGCCGTCCTCCTGCACCCGGCCGCCCGAGTCGCCCGCGACGTTGACGACCCAGTCGTTGAGGAGCGTCTGCACGCAGTGGACGGAGTTGTAGCCGTTCGGGTAGCCGTCGCCGATGTAGGAGGCGCTGGGCGAGGCCTGGGCCGGGGCGGCCAGGGTGAGCGTCGCGGCCGCGGTGGCGAGGGCGAGGGTGGTCCTGAGGGCGAGCTTCGTCCGCATGACGGGGTTCCTTCCCGGATCGGCCCGGTACGGAGTCCGGGCGGGCGGTCCTCAGCCAAACAGCGCGCCGGACGTCCCACCAGCGCGGGACGTCCCGGGACGGCGGAAGGGACGGGGGACGGTGACCGGCGAATGGGGTCCTTGGGCCCTGGGCCACCGGGGGAGGGCGGGGGATGATGCGGTGGACCCCGCCGGGAGTGTGCGGGGGTGACGAAGGTGGAACCACGTGATGGCGACCGAGGCGGAGGGCGTCGGGGCATCGGCGCCGGTCCGGGTGTTCCTGCTGGACGACCACGAGGTGGTGCGCCGCGGAGTGCACGACCTGCTGGACGGTGAGCCGGACCTGGAGGTGGTCGGGGAGGCCGCGACGGCCGAGCAGGCCCTGGTGCGGGTGCCGGCGCTGCGGCCCGACGTGGCGGTGCTGGACGTCCGGCTGGGGGACGGCGACGGGGTGTCCGTCTGCCGTGAACTCCGGTCGAGGATGCCCGACCTGGCCTGTCTGATGCTGACCTCCTTCGACGACGAGGAAGCGCTGCTGGACGCCGTGATGGCGGGCGCCGCCGGGTACGTGTTGAAGCAGATCAGCGGCACCGACCTGGTCGCCGCCGTTCGTACCGTGGCCTCCGGCCGGTCGATGCTCGACCCCGGCGCGGCCACCCGGCTGCTGAACCGGCTGCGCAGCGACGCCGAGCCCGCCCGGCCGGTGACCGCCGGGCCGGGGCTGACGGCGCGCGAGCAGGAGGTGCTGGCGCTGATCGGGGAGGGCCTGACCAACCGGCAGATCGGTGAGCGGCTCTACCTCGCGGAGAAGACGGTGAAGAACCACGTGTCCCGGCTGCTGGCCAAGCTCGGCGTCGAGCGCCGGGTGCAGGCGGCGCTGATCGCCACCGAGCTGCGGCAGTCGGCCGCCGCCCAGCCGTCGCCGCTGCGCTTCGGCCGGGGCTGACGGCCCGGCCGGGGTGGGTCGCTCGGCGGGACCACCGGCCCTCGCGAGGGGGCCCGGCCCGGGTCCGGCCCCGTGAGCTCGACCGGAAGCGGGCGCCGGAGCTGGTCATCGGCCGGTGCCTGGTCCAGGGCGTCCCGGTGCCGGGAGGCCGGACCCCCGAGCGGTGCCGTCCACGTCCTCAGGGTCAGGCGTAGGCGGGCAGGTCGAAGGCGGTGGCGGCCCGGAAGACCGCGTCCAGTTCCGGGCCGGGCCGGTCGAAGCCCGGGACGCCGTCGGCGTCCGTGTCGCCGAGCGGCCCCGCGTCGTCCCCGTCGTGGTCGCGGTTCAGGTCGAGGATGGCCTGGTTGGCCGCGACGTGGCCGCGCAGCCGCTGCTCGTAGGCGGGGAAGGCGGTGCGGTGGTCGCCGTCGGCCGCGTGCAGTTCCCCGGCCAGGACGTAGGCGGCGGTCAGCGCCACGCTGGTGCCCTGGCCGGTGAACGGGGAGCAGCAGTAGCCGGCGTCGCCGAGCAGGGCGACCCGGTCCTGGGACCAGCGGTCCATCCGGATCTGGGCCACGACGTCGTAGTGGAAGGCCTCGGTGTCCCACATCCCGGCCAGGAAGCGCGGCACCTCCCAGCGCAGGTGGGCGGCGCGCTCGGCGATCAGCTCGCGCTGTTCGGCGCGGTCGCGGGGCAGCATCCGCTCGAGCGGCTCGTCGGTGGAGAAGTCGACGAAGACCCGCAGTTCGGTGTTGTCGCGGACGGTCATCACCATGCAGCCCCAGCCGTCCTCGCCCCGGTGGACGACCTCCCAGCGGTCGAGGCCGAGGTGGTTGGGGACGCTCCAGCCGGCCACGTAGCAGCCGACGGGGTGCAGGTAGTCGCGCTCCGGTCCGAAGACCAGGCGACGGGTGTTGGAGTGCAGGCCGTCGGCGCCGACGACCAGGTCGAAGGACCGCTCCTCGCCGTTCCGGAAGCGGACCTGGACGCCCTCGCCGTGCTGGACCAGGGTGTCGACGGTGTCGTCGAAGCGGTACTCGACGCCCGGCCCGGCGGCTGCGGCGATCAGCTCCGCCAGTTCGTCGCGCAGGATCTCCACGTCGGGGCCGCCGACCGGCCCGCCGCTGACCGTCCACTCGGTGGTGCGGCGCAGCTCGCGCCCGTCCCCGTCGACCAGGGACATGCCGCGCAGGCCGGTCCGGCGGGCCCGGATCTCCGTGAGCAGCCCCATCCGGTCGACGACCTCCAGGGCGTTGCCGCGGATGTCCACGGCCTGACCGCCGCCGCGCAGGCCGGGGGCGCGCTCCACGACGGTGACGCGGAAGCCGTAGCGCCGGAGCCAGTAGGCGAGTGCCGTGCCGGCGATGCCGGCGCCGGACACCAGGACCGAGGCGCGGGGTTCGGCGGCGCCGGGGTGCGCCGGGGTGATGTGCGGGAGGGGGGTGGTCGTCACGGTGGTCGTCATGGTGGGCCTCCGGTGGGTGCGGTGCTGCTGTCGACGACCAGACTGCGCGGCGTCACCCACAGGACACGGACAGACCGCTGACAGCACCGGCGGCCCACCGGCGGCCCACCGGCAGGGCACCGGCGGGCCGCCGACAGGGTGCTGACAGCGCGTCGCCCTGCTCCCGCTCCCGTTGCTCCCGCTACTCCCGGGGCCGCTCGTCCAGGACCTGCTGGAGCTTGCCGGTCCGCGGGTTGGTGACCAGCTCCGAGCGCGGCACCCACTCCACCGTGAGCGGGTGGATGCTGCCGAGGGCGGCCTCGGACGGGTAGAGCGGCAGGGCCCGGTGCACGGCGTCGACCAGTCGGTCGGCGAGGTCGGCGGGCGGCGGCTGGCCGATGTGGCCGAGCCGCAGGATGACCCCGTCGCGGCCGTCCCAACGGCGCTGAACCAGCTGCATCCCGGCGATGTGCCGGTCCGGGTCGGCGGCGACCAGCACGCTGCGGATCTCCTCGGTGGGCAGGGTGACGGTGCCCACCCGGGCGCCCTCGGTGGTGCGGCCGAGCAGGCGGAAGCGGCGGCACTCGCCGTCGACCCAGGCGGCGCGGTCGCCGGTGGGGTAGCGCAGGATCGGCATCAGGGTGCGGAACAGGTTGGTGACCACGACGCGGCCGGGCGTGCCGGGGGTGGTGACGGGCTCGCCGGTGACCTCGTCGAGCAGCTCGACCACGGTGCGGTCGGCGAAGGCCTCGTGCACCCGGACGTCGTCGCCGGGGACGGGCGCGCCGACCAGCCCGGCGTCGTTGGAGGCGTAACCGACCGAGGCGACGGCCGCGTTGGGGAAGGCCCGGGTGAGCAGCGGGCGCAGGTCGGCGAAGAGCAGGTCGCCGCCGAACAGCAGCAGTTCGACGCCGTCGGCGCGTTCGCCGCGGGCGACCAGGCACTCGGCCACGGCGCTGAGCTTCATCGGCTCGCCGGCCAGGACGTGCACGCCGAAGCCGGTGATCAGGTCGGCGATGTAGCCGTCCGGGGCGGCGCCGCCGACGCCGAGGCGCACGTTGTCGACCGGTGCGTGGTGCAGGGCGTTCTCGATGTAGAGGAAGCCGCCGTAGAGCTCGCCGGCGGTGAACAGGTTCGCCACCCGGTGCCCGGGCCGCAGGCCGGCCCGGACCAGGCCGGCGCCGAAGGCGGTGACCGAGTCGGCGTGTTCGGTGCGGGTCCAGGGCGAGAACTTGGGGACGCCGGTGGTACCGCCGGTCTTGTAGACGCCGGCGTCGGTGAGCGGGCCGGTCAGCACGCGGTTGTCGGGCCAGGTGTTGGCGGCCCAGAAGGCGGTCTGGTCGATCACCGGGAGCTGGTCGAGCCGGTCGGCCGTCTCGGGCAGCTCGCGGTAGAGCTCGGCGTAGAAGGGCGAGTTGGCGCGGGCGAAGCGGATCAGCTCGGCCAGGGGTTTGGCGGGCATGGCGGGACTCCGTGGGGCTGGAAGCGGGTCGGTGGCGGGGTTCGGGAGCTCAGTGGGCGGCCGCGGGCCGCCCGAGCCAGCCGCGGGCGAGGGCCTGGACGGTGGAGCCGTCCGGGTCGGCGAGCTTGGCGGCCAGGTAGTCGGCGGCCCAGGCGTTGGTGGGCACCCGGAAGGGCGGCCGCGGCTCGCGCAGGGTGCGGAGCACGACCTCGGCGACCTCCCGGGCGGGCTGGCCGGCCGACTCCCAGCCCGCGCCGCCGACCCAGTCCAGGTAGTCGGCGAAGGTGTCCGCGTACGGGCCGGAGGCGGCGTGCAGGGTGGCCCGGTTGACGTCGGGGAAGACGCCGAACCCGGTGTCCGGGACGAAGCCCGGCACCACCACCGAGACCCGGACCCCGTGCGCCGCCGCGACCGGGGCGAGCGCCTCCATGAAGCCCTCGACGGCGAACTTCGCCGCGCAGTACGCCTCGTTGAAGGGCTGCCCGACCACGCCGTGCACGCTGCCGACGGTGACCAGCCGGCCGCCGGCGGCGCGGAGCAGCGGCAGGGCGGCCCGGCTGACGGTGGCGACGCCGAAGAAGTTGACGTCCAGGTTGGCGCGCAGCGCCGCGTCGGTGGACATCTCCAGGGTGGGGTCGGAGTTGGAGACGCCGGCGTTGTTGACGACGGCGTCCAGCCGCCCGTACCGGCGGTGCACGGCGGCCAGGCAGTCGGTGACCGAGTCGGGGTCGGTGACGTCCAGCCGGCGGACGTCCACCGCTACCCCGGCGGCCTCGGCGGCGGCCCGCAGCGGACCGGCGCGCTCGGGCGCGCGCAGGGTCGCGACGGTGGTGTAGCCGGCCCGGGCGGCGGCGAGGGCGGTGGCCAGGCCGATGCCGGAGGAGGTGCCGGTGATCAGCAGGACCCGTCCGGCAGGGTCCACGGCGTCGGGCTCGTTCACGCGGCGCCCTGCTCCGTCGTGGTCCCGGTGACCGCCCTGGCGCCCGCCGCCTCGGTCCTCGCGCGCTCGGCGGCGTCCAGCAGCGGCTGGAGGCCGAGCGCGGGGACGAAGGAGCAGGCCGCCAGCAGGGTGCCGCCGGCCATGGTGAGGCGGGCGGCGTCCAGGACGCCGAGCGGTCCGGTGAGCAGCGAGACGGCGAGGCCGCCGACCAGGGCGGCGAGCGGGATGACGCCCCAGGTGACGGTCCGGAAGGCGGCGTGCATCACGCCCTGGTTGCGCGCGGACATCCGGGACTGCCGGGCGGGGGCGCTGCACACGTTGATGCAGGACATGAAGAAGCCGTAGCAGCCCATGGTCACGGCGATCACCGGGCCGGGCGGCAGCGCGGGCGCGGCGAGCACGCCGAGGCCGACCAGGCAGTGCAGCAGCAGCGACCAGGCCATCGTCCGGCCGAGGCCGAACCGCCGGGAGAGCCGGGGGGCGACCACGGCCCCGAGCAGGGCGCCGAGCGCCGCGACCGACATGGCGGCGCCGAAGACGCCGACCTGGACGCCCAGGCCACGGTAGGCGAGGACGGGCAGCACGGTGACGTACACCGGCCCGCCGCAGTTCAGCACCACGGCCGCCAGCACCACCCGGCGCAGCACCGGGTCGGCCCAGTTGAGCCGGAAGCCGCGGGTCAGCCGCTCCCGGACCGAGCCCTCCTCGACGGTCCGCTCGCCCCAGGGGCGCATCCGGCGGAAGCAGGCCGCCGAGACCAGGTAGCTGGCCGCGTCGACCAGCAGCGCGGCCACGCCGAGCGCGCTGTAGAGGGCGGCGGCGATGGACGGCCCGGCGACCTCGGCGACCGAGCCGCTGCCCTCCAGCCGGGAGTAGGCGCGGACCATGCCGTCCTCGGGGACGACGGCGGGGACGGCGACCAGGTAGCCGACGTTGAAGAAGATGGTCGCGCCGCTGATGACGGCCACACAGGCGAACAGCAGCGGGGTGGACAGCGCGTCCAGGGCGTAGGCGAGCGGGACGGCGGCGACGGCGGCCAGCCGGACCAGGTCGCAGACCAGCATGGTGAGGCGCTTGTCCCAGCGGTCGACCAGCACTCCGGCGACCGGCCCGAGCAGCGGGATGCCGAGGTACTGGGCCATCGCGACCACGCCGACCTGGAGGGCGGAGGCGTGCAGCACGAAGATCATCAGGGTCGGGACGACGAAGACGGTGACCTTGTCGCCGACCAGGCTGACGGTCTGCCCGGCCCAGAACAGGGCGAAGCTCCGCCCGAGCGGCGCGGGCCGGCCCGACTCCGCCGGACGGGCCCGGGCGGTGTCGGCCGTCATGACTCCTCCCGGACGACCAGGGCGGCGGTCTTGCCGGTGCGGCCGTTGCAGACCAGTTCGTCCACCGGGCGCACCCGGAAGGAGCCGGGGTCGTGCTGGAAGGCGGTGCCGAGGGTGATGGTGGCGGTGAACAGCTCGGTGCGCAGCCGTTCGACGTCCGGGGCGGGCGCCGGGCCGGCGGCCACCACCAGGAGTTCCACGCCGGTCGCCCGGCCGCCGCGCTCGGTGAGCACCACCTGGGCGCGGGCCACGCCCGGGGTGCGCTCCGCGCGGGCGACCAGCTCGTCCACGTCCAGTCCGAGGCCGCGCACCTGGACGACGCTGTCGCGCCGGCCCAGCACGCGCATGGCGGGCCCGGGGCGCCCGCACGGGCAGCCGGTCAACTCGCCCGCGTCGCCGGTGCGGTAGCGCAGCACCGGGTTGAGCATGGCGGGGTCGAGGGTGGTGAAGTCCAGCAGCCCGTCGTCGGCGGTGTGCACCAGTTGGTGCGGCAGCGGGTGGAAGACGTCGGCCCGGCAGTCCGGGGTGTTGGTGCCCACCACCCAGGTCTCGGTGCTGCCGAACATGCCCCAGCGGCGGGCCCCGGGGGCCACCTCGGCCAGGTCGTCGTCCAGTTGCGGCTGCCAGGCCTCGCCGAGCCAGAGCACCTTGCGCAGCGAGGGGAGCCGCAGCCCGGCGGCCCGGGCGTGGGCGAACCAGAGCCGCAGCACGCTGGGGGTGCCGCCGATGGCGGTGACCTGCCGGGCGGCGAGGAACTCCAGCCAGGCGCCGTACTCGTCCTTGGTGACCGAGCCGAGGGCGATGATCCGGCAGCCGGAGAGGTCGGCGAGGGCGGCGGCGAGGAAGTGCGCGCCCCACATCCGGCCGGCGCCCCAGGCGTTGACGAAGACGTCGGTGCGGTCGAGCGGCTGCCAGTGGGCGTGCACGCCGGCCATGTAGAAGCCGGTGGGGGCGTAGCCGATCTTCGGGGCGCCGGTGCTGCCGCCGCTCTGGAACAGCCAGGTGGCGGACTCTTCGGCGGCCGGTTCCAGGTGGGCCAGGGCGGTGTTGAGGTCGTCCCGGGCCAGTGGGGGGAGCTGGGCGAGCCGGTCGAGCGAGTCGGCGTCCAGGTGCCGCGGGTAGCGCCCGGCCAGGGCGGGCACGGCGCGCAGCCGGTCCAGGGTGCGCCGGGCCACGTGCAGCCGGGGCGCGGCGGCCTCGGGGGACAGCGAGAAGGCGGTCATCGGGGGTCCGTCCGGAGGGCAGGGGCGGGGACGAGAACGGGCGAGGGGGCGGTCCGGGGGGCGGGGGCGGTGCGCGGGACGGCGTCGAGGGTGAGCGGGCGGGCGCCGTCGGCGAGCCACCGGGCGTGGCCGTCCCGGTAGGCGGCGAACCGGGCGCGGGTGACGTCCCGTTGCAGGGTGCGGTGCGGGTCGGTGCGGTCCGGGGCGATCACGCCGTCCGGCTCCAGCTCGGAGAACCAGTACCGCTCGCCGTCGTACAGGAAGTCGACGCAGAAGAACGGGATCGGCAGCCGTTCGGCGAACCAGGCGGTGGCGGCGGCGAGTTCGGGCGGCACCGGGGGGAACTCCATGGCCCCGCCGCGGCTGGCGTTGGCGACCGGGGAACCGGGCTCGGGGGTGCGCTTCATCACCGCGTACGGCCGGCCGTCGACCACGTACACCCGGTAGTCGATGGTGCCGTCGCCCAGGTAGGGCTGGATCACCAGGGTGGTGTCGCCGCCCTGGGCGAGGCTGGCCAGGCCGCGGACCTCCTCCGGGTCGCGGGCCAGGTTGATCCCGCCGCCGCCGCACCAGCCGGCCGGTTTGACGATGGCCGGGTAGGTCATCCGCCCGAGCGCGACCTCGTAGCCGTACTTGGCGGTGTCCCGCCCGGTGCCGATCCGCACGGTCGGGATGGTCGGCACGGGGGAGTCGGCCAGGAACAGCAGGGTGGCCAGCTTGTCGTTGCCGATCAGCGACACCTGCGGGGGGAACGGCAGGTAGAAGCCCGCCTGTTCGAGCACCGCGTAGAGCGCGTACTGGTTGAAGACGTCCATCGACTGGTACGGCAGCGAGTAGAGCGCCGTGATGAAGAGGGTGTCCTCGGGGGTCACCAACTCGTCGTCGACGTACACCCGGGGGCGGCCGGGGCCGGTGGCGTCCACGCTGACGGCGTCCGGGGCGTGCCTGGTCCAGCGCAGGCCGAGGTCGGCGGCGCTCTCGGCGTAGAGGTCCCAGAAGAAGCCGTGCCACATCTCGGCCATCCGGGAGGACTCCCGGTCGGGGAAGATCCAGCACAGCCGGCGCAGCGGGCCGGCCGGGGCGGGGGTGGTCATCGTGCTCCTCGGGGTGCGGTGGCGGCGGACTGCCCGGCCCGCCGGTAGGCGGCCGGCCTCGGGGAGGGTGTCCACCGGGTCGTAGGAGGGGTGGCGCCGGGCCGGGGCGCCGGACGCTGCGGGGGTGTCGGGGGTGTCGGGTGGTTCGGGCCGGCGGAGGACGGGGTGGTCCACGGCGGCTTACCGGCCGGTGAGGAGGGTGGCGTAGCGGGTGCGCAGTTCGCGCTTGAGCACCTTGCCGGTCGGGCCGAGCGGGAAGTCCTCCGCGGTGCGGGCGATCCGGACGGCGGCGAGGGCGGCCAGCCCGGCCCCGGCCAGCGCCGCGTTGGCGGCGGCCCGTACGGCCTCGGTGTCGGCATCGGTCGCGTCCGGCTGCAACTGCACGACAGCGATGGGGTGTTGGCCGGCGCCGGGGCCGGCCGGGACGCCGACCACCGCGCAGTCCCGCACCAGGTCGGCGCAGTCCGCCAGCAGCACCTCCTCGATCGGCAGGCTGTAGACCGGGCCGGCGGCGGTGTCGATGACGTCCACCGTGCGGTCGAGGTGGTGGAAGCGGCCCTCGGCGTCCCGGCGGGCGACGTCGCCGGTGAGCCAGTAGCCGGCCAGTTCGAAGCTGGCGGTCAGCCGCTCGTCGTGCCAGTAGCCCGGGGTCAGCGAAGGCGTGTCGACGGCGAGCAACCCGACCGTGCCGTCCGGGAGTTCGGTGCCGTCGTGGTCCAGCACGGCGGCCCGGCGGACGACTTCGAGCGGCTTGCCGACACAGCGGTCGTCCCGTTCGCTCTCCGGCGTGGTCACCTGCCCGAACAGGGCCATGCCCAGCTCGGAGGAGCCCAGTCCGTCGATGAACTGCGAACCGGGCAGGGCGGGGTGCTCGGCCCGCTCGCTCGGCAGCAGCCAGGGGCGGATCAGCCCGGCGGGCCGCTCGCCGAGGGTGACCAGTCGACGGACGTGCCCGTGGTGGGCGCTGTCGCCGGTGTTGAACCAGGAGTGCACCCGGGCCGCGCCGCGCACCGGCAGCTCCCCGGTGGCCAGTTCGACGAAGGTCCGCGGGAAGGAGGCGACCATGGTCGGCTGGAAGGCCTCCATCACCGGCTCCACCACGGCGCGCCGCCAGTCGGACATCACCACCGTCGGCAGGCCGAGCAGGACGGCGGTGAGGAAGTAGCTGAGGCCGCCGGCGTGGGTGTGCGGCATCAGCGACATCAGCCGGTCGTACGGTTCGGCGGGGAAGCGCACCATGCGGGGCTGCTTGCCGTCCCAGAAGCCGCGGTGCGCCAGCATGGTGGATTTGGGGGTGCCGGTGGTCCCGGAGGAGTGGATCAGCGCCACCACGTCCCGGTCGGCGTGCCGGTACGGGTGCTCGGCGGGCAGCTCGACGGCGGCGGCGTCGAAGGCGCGCACCTCGGCGGCGAGGGCGAGGAAGCGGGGGC
The DNA here is from genome assembly GCF_055594965.1 of Kitasatospora sp. NPDC040550. Lineage (NCBI taxonomy): Bacteria > Bacillati > Actinomycetota > Actinomycetes > Kitasatosporales > Streptomycetaceae > Kitasatospora > Kitasatospora sp. NPDC040550. The sequence continues at coordinate 76,857 of NZ_JBVIWC010000029.1, forward strand.
GGCGCTGCGGGTCGGCGCGGTAGGCGGCGGCCAGTCGGGTGGTGTCGTCGGCGACCACGCCGACCACGCCCACGTGGTCCAGGTAGCGCACCATGACGTCGTGCCGCATCGCGTCGTTGACCAGCGCGGGGACGGCGCCGAGCGAGGTGAGCGCGAGGAAGTGCAGCAGCGGCTCCAGCCCCTCGCCGATCACCACGGCGACCGGCTCGCCCGGGCGCACCCCGTTGGCGTGGTACCAGGCGGCGTAGCGGTCGCGCAGGGCGACCAGGTCGAGCAGGCTGTGGCCGCGCAGCACCACCTGGCCGCGGTGGTCGGTGCGGTGGGTGAAGACGAACGGCACCGCACGGTGGGGGTTCGCCGCGACCGCGTGGTCGAGGAAGTTGCCGGCCCCGAGGGCGGGTTCGGTCATCAGCCGCTCGCGGGCGGCGAGGGGGGCGATGGGACTCTGGTCGCTCATGGCGGTCTCCGGACGTGGGGTGCCGGGCGCGCGGCCTCTCGGGCGGGCGCCTGGGCGTGGTGACGGGTGCGGGGTGTGCTGCGGAATGCGCTACGAGGTGTGCTGCTGGGTGTGCTGCGGGGCGTGGTGCGGGGCTCAGCCGCGGGCGCCGCCCGCGCTCCGGTCCTGCGGGGCGCCGCCGGCGAAGGCGTTGAGGTGGCGCAGGCCGCCGCCGGAGCGCAGGGAGAACGCGAGGCGCCGGACGGAGATCACGGCCGGGTCGGCGGCCAGGGCGAAGCGGCTGGCGCCGAGCATCCTGGTGGGGGTGGTCTTGAGGCCCAAGCCGCCTGCCGGCGGGTGGAGTTCGGCGTGCCGGCCTTCCCCGGTGCGTCTGTGGTCCTCGTTCATGCGGTGGCCGCGATGCGTCGGGCCAGGCCGGCCGGGGTGGGGGCGAGCAGGAAGTCCTCGAAGGTCAGCTCGACGCCGTGGGTGCGGGCGACGGCGCTGAGCACCCGGGTGGCGACCAGGGAGTCCCCGCCCAGCTCGAAGAAGTCGGAGTCGGCGGTGACGTCCTCGCGTTCCAGGATCCGCCGGAAGACGGCCGCCAGGGCCTCCGTACCGGCGGGGGCGGGGGTCGTGGAGGCCGGGGTCGCGGAGGTGGTGCGGTCAGTGCTCATGGGAGGTCTCCTTCGACCTGTCGGGGGGAGCCGCGTACCGCAGGTGGCAGCCGGCCCGGTCGACCTCCGGGTGGCCGGTGAGGTGGTGCTCCACCTCGGCCGGGTCGACCCGGATCCCGCGGACCTTCAACTCGCCTTCCAGGCGCCCCTGGTGGGTGAGGGTGCCGTGCGGCTCGCGGGCCACGCGGTCGCCGGTGCGGAAGAACCGCTCGCCGTCCAGGGTGGTGAAGCGGGCCGCGGTGGCCTCGGGCAGGCCGAGGTGGCCGAGCGCGAGGGCCGGGCCGCCGATCAGCAACTCGCCCTGCTCGTCGAGGCGTTCGACGACGTGCGGCAGGGCGCGGCCGATCGGCGCCCGGCGGGTGCCGTCCCAGGCCCGCCCGGGCGTCGCCGCTGGGCCGGTGAGGTCCACGGCGTGGGTGAGCCGGGTGGTCTCGGTGCAGCCGTAGGTGTTCAGCAGCCGGATCCCGCCGGTCGGCAGCCGGGCCCGGTCGGCCGGTCGGGCGGGTGCGGGCGCCTCCCCGCCGATCACCAGCAGGCGCAGGCAGGAGGGCGGCCGGTCGCCGGAGGTCCTCGGGGGTGAGCCGGAACAGCCCGCCCAGCGCGTGGGCGACGGCCGTGACGGCCCGGCGGGGAGTCAGGACGGGTTTCGGCTGCCCGGTCGAACCCGACGTGAAGAGAATGCAGGCCGGTTGTTCCGGTGCCACCGCGGACGGGTGCGCCGGGGGGTCCCCGGGGATATTCGGAGGTTCTACGGTCGGCTTCGGTAACTCCACTAATCGGATTGCGAGTTGGAGGCGGTCGCCGGTGCTTCCGGAGACCGTGGTGCGGCACTGTGCGGCCGCCGCCATCGCCTGTCGGCGGGCCGGTGGGAATGCCGGGTCGACGGGGCAATAGGTGCCCCCGGCGGTCAGCACGCCGAGTAGTGCGACCACCGTTTCCGGTGCGTGGACGGCCGGCACGGCGACCATGCCGGGGTTCGGTCCCAGGCGGGTGGCCAGGGCGTTCGCCGACTCCAGCAGTCGGCCGTAGGTCAGGGCGGGTCCGCGGTGGACGATCGCCGGACGGTGGGGATTTCGACGTGCGAAATCCCGGAAGACGTCAAGTAGGTCGGGGGCGACCCGGGGGAAATCGTGGTTATTTGACATGCCCGCCCCAAATGCGCTGAGAACTGCTCATCCGTGCTCGGCGAACGGCGACTCTACCTTCGAACATGCGTGGCGACAATGGATGTTGAGGGTGTTCTTCCAAGGCTCCGTGGCGGAACTGTGAACTGCTCCCGACCGGCGTGTTCGTTCGGGTGAGGACGGTGCTCGGCTACGACGCCGAGGCGCGCGCCTACGACGCCGGGCACTGTCCGACCATGGAGCGCCCCGAGGAGTTCACCGCCCACCCGCTCGGCTCCCCGCGCTCGCCGACCGCGCGGTGGTCGGCCCCGCTCAGTGCGGGTCGCCCGCGATCCGCCCGGCCAAGGCCCTTACCGTGGGTGGCAGTTCGCGCAGCCGCAGGGCGAGCAGCGGCAGCGCCAGGCCCAGGTAGACCCAGCTGAGCACCAGCCGGGAGGACTCACCGGGCAGGGCGAACTGGACGGCGAACAGCACCAGCAGCAGAGCGGCCTTCCAGGGCAGGAACCGCAGGTCGAGGAGGAGGACGACGGCGAGGACGGTCTGGGCGGCGGTCAGCAGCACCTCGTCCACCTGGCGCTCGACCAGGGGGAGCGAGGCCGGGCCGCCGCCCAGCAGGTGGGCCAGCGGCAGGCAGCCGATCAGCAGGGTCCACTGGTTGACCTTGCTGGAGAGCAGCGCGCCCAGGCCGTCGTCGCCGCGCAGCCGCCAGGCGAACACCACGGCGACGATCAGCTCCGGGGCCTCGGAAGCCAGCGGGGCGAGCCACTGCACCAGCAGGAAGCGGTCGATGCCGAGCGAGGAGCCGGCGTCCACCAGCGAGGTGGCGAAGGGCTCGGCGCAGGCGAAGACCACGGCCGCGGCCACGAGGAACACCAGGACGGTGACGGGCCGTCGGCGGGCCCTCGGCAGCAGCGCCAGCCGGGCCGGGACACCGACGAGCTCCTCCTCGTCGGTCTCGCTGCAGCGGCTGATCCGGAACAGGTAGTAGGCGTACCAGGCGATCAGCACCACGGCGAGCAGCCAGGAGATCCGCCGCATCGCCGGCATCACGAAGGCCACCAGCGCGGCGGCCCCCAGGAACGCGGTGTCGATCCGGCGGTGCTCACGCAGCACGATCCCGGGGGCGACGCCGCGGCGCCGGGCGGCCAGGTACGCGGCCAGTGCGACCAGCGGCCAGCCGACGCCGACCAGCAGCCGGTTGGCGCCGGTCATGTTGGCGGCCGCGTAGGCGGCGTACTCGGGGCGGGTGCCGGCCGTGTAGGCGAACCAGAGGTCGACGGCGTACTCGGGCAGCACCGCGATGAAGGCCAGCAGGGCGAGCGCCAGCGGCCCGGAGATGTCCGCCCGGGCGGTCTCCGCCGCCCACATCAGCAGCAGCGCCGCCGACAGCACTCCGAGGCCGAACAGCAGCATGGCCGGCACCGGCGAGGGGTGGATCCCGGCCAGCCGCAGCACCACCGCGGGCAGCGCGCCGGCCGCGGCCGCCGCGAGCCGCAGCGCCGTCACCGACCCGCTGGGCGGCGGCCCGGACGGCACCTTGGCGGTGCCCGGGGTCGGGGTGGCGGTCGCGGGTGACTCGTGGGCCATCGGCCGTCCTCGTGCTCGACGCTCGGCGGGGCGCACGGCGCGGGCTCGGCGCAACGCTCGGGGGACGCGAAGCAGGCTAGGGGCGCCCCGGGGGCGGTGGCGCCGCTACGGGGCCGGGCCGCGGCGGAGTTCCCCCGTACGGCGGTGGGCGTGGCGGATACGGGCGCGGCGGATACGGGCGCGGCGGATACGGGGGCACCGGGTACAGGGGCGCCGGGCGCGGGGTGGCCGGGTGCGGGGTGGCCGGTCAGGACCCGAGCGGGGCCTCCCACACCAACCGGGTGCCGCCGCCCGCGTCGTCCGCCGGGCCGTGGGTGAAGGCCCCGCCGACCCGCTCGGCGCGTTCGGCGAGGTTGCGCAGCCCGCTGCGCCGGCCGCCCTCGGGGATGCCCGTGCCGTCGTCCGTGACGGTGAGCACCACCCGCCCGGCCAGGGCCCGCAGGGTGACCTCGACCCGGCGGGCCCGGGCGTGCCGGGCGGCGTTGCTGAGTGCCTCCGCCAGCACGGCGACCACGTGCTCGGCCAGCTCCTGCGGGACGTCGGTGTCCAGCAGCCCCTCCAGGCTGAGCCGGGGTGCGAAGCCGAGCGGCCCCTGGGCCTCGGTGACCACCCGGGTGGCGCGGGCGCGCAGGCCGCGGTCGGGTTCGCTGTGGGCGCGCAGGCCGAAGATGGTCGAGCGGATGATCTTGATGGTCTCGTCCAGGTCCGCCACCGCCCGGGCGACCCGGTCGGCGGCGGCCGGGCTCTCGATCAGCCGGGTCGCGCTCTGCAGCGTCATCCCGGTGGCGAAGAGCCGCTGGATGGCCAGGTCGTGCAAGTCCCGCGCGATCCGGTCGCGGTCCTCCAGCAGGTTCAACTGCTCGGCGTCGCGCCGCCGTTCGGCCAGTTCCAGGGCGAGCGCCGCCTGGTCGGCGAAGCCCAGCAGCGGGCCGGTCTCGTCCGGCCCGAAGGCGGGCTGCCCCTGCGCCCGGGCCAGCAGCAGCACGCCCCGCCCGTACCCGGGGCCGGTGCCCAGCGGCACCGCCACGGCCGGGCCCAGCCCGTCGAAGCGGCCCGCCGGACCGGCCGGGAAGCGGGCGTCGCAGGCCAGGTCCTCGCTGGTGGCCGGGGAGCCGGAGGCGTACGCGGCGCCGGAGAGCGTGCCGTCCACCGGCACCGTCACCCCCAGCCGGGCGGCGGGCTCGGCGCCGAGCGCGACCTCCACCGCCAGTTCCTCGGCCCGCTCTCCCGGCCCGGCCAGTGCCACCGAGACGTCCGCCAGCTCGGCCCCGGCGATCTCCCGGGCCCGGCGGGCGATCAGCTCGACCACCTCCAGGCGCGGCGCGCCCGACAGCAGGCTGCGGGTGATCTCGGTGCTCGCCCGCAGCCAGCGCTGGCGCAGCTGGGCCTCCTCGTACAGCCGGGCGTTGTCGATCGCGACCCCGGCGGCGACCGCGAGGGTGGCGATCACCGCCTCGTCGTCCTCGTCGAAGTCCAGCCCGCCGCGCTTGTCGGTCAGGTAGAGGTTCCCGAACACCTCGCCGTGCACCCGCACCGGCACCCCCAGGAAGGTGTGCATCGGCGGATGGCCGGCCGGGAATCCGGCCGAGGCCGGGTGCTCGGACAGCACCGGGCAGCGCAGCGGCTGCGGGTGGCGGATCAGTTCGCCGAGGATGCCCCGGCCGGAGGGCGGCGGGCCGATCTCTGCGATCTCCGCGTCGGACAGGCCGACCGTCAGGAACTGCGACAGGGTGTGCCCGTCCGGGCCGATCACGCCCAGCGCGCCGTAGCGGGCGTCCACCAGGTCGACGGCGGCCTCCACGATCCGGTGCAGCGCCTGGGCGAGGTCCAGTTCCCGGCCGACCGCGAGGACGGCCTCCAGCAGGCTGTGCACCCGGTTCTGGGTGCCGCGCGCCGCGTCGATCCGCCACTGGAGCTCCTCCAGCAGCTCGTCCAGGCGCAGCCGGGGCATCCGCGCGCCGCCACCCGCCGCGCTGCCGTCCGCTCCGCCCACCGCTGTCCTCCTCGTTCCCGCCCTGCCCCGCCGACCCACCCCGACCGGGCCGATGCGGGGCCGTCCGACCAGCGGGAACGCTCTGGACAAACCGTAGTGCCCGGGTGTCGGCGCAGTGGCGGCCGGGGTCGCCCGTACTGTTCGGCGGGGGGTCTTTCGTCCTGGGGGCGGGGGGCTTGCGGCCTCTGGCGGCGGGCCGTCGGCGGACGACAGGGTGGGAGCAGAGCGGACGGGGCGTCAGCGCGCGCCGTCCCCGGTGCCGAGACAGTGGAGGAACCGTCATGACGTCAACCGTGGTGGCCGGGGTCGACGGCTCGCCGGCGAGCACCGCCGCCGCCCAGTGGGCGGCCGAGGAGGCGGCGCGGCGCGGGGCGGCGCTGCGGCTGGTGCACGCCTGGCCGTGGCTGACCGACGGGGTGTCCTCCTACGCCGAGCCCGACGACCTCCCGGCGGCCGCCGAACGCACCCTGGCCGAGGCCGCGGACGCCGTCCGCCGGCGTCGCCCGGAGCTCGTGGTGGACACCGACACGGTGCTGGACGCCCCGGTGGACGGGCTGGTGGCGGCCGCCGCCGACGCCGAGCTGCTGGTGCTCGGCTCGCGCGGACGCGGCGGCTTCACCGGGCTGCTGCTCGGCTCGGTCAGCATGGCGGTGGCCGGGCGCAGCGGCACGCCGGTGGTCGTGGTCCGGGAGGTCGGGTCGGGCGCCGAGGGGGCGGGGTCCGGCGAGGTGGTGGTCGGCGTGGACGCCCACGCGCCCGAGGAGGAGGTGCTCGCCTTCGCCTTCCAGGAGGCCGCCCTGCGCGGCGCCCGGGTGCGGGCGGTGCACGGCTGGGACCTGCCGCCGCTGTTCGGCTACGCGGGCGGGGCCGTGCCGGCCGGGGAGGTCGCCCAGTTGGAGGCGCTGGAGGCGAAGCTGCTGTCGCTCGCCCTGGCCGGGCCGCGCGAGCGGCACCCGGCGGTCGAGGTGGTCGAGGACGTCCGGCTGGGCGCCGCGCGCGGCCTGGTGGAGGCCTCCGCCGGGGCCGGGCTGGTGGTCGTGGGCCGGCGCCGCCGTCCGATCGAGCTCGGCCCCCGGCTCGGCCGGATCGCCCACGCGGCACTGCACCACGCCGAGGCCCCGGTGGCGGTCGTCCCGCACGGGTGACCGACGCCCCGGCGGCCGGTCGAGGAGACGCTCGGCTGAACGGGCCCGGGGGGGGGGGGGGGGGGGGGGGGGGGGGGGGGAGTAGGGGGGGGGGGGGGGGGGGGAAGGGGGGGGGGAGGGGGGGGGCGGGGGGGCAGGGGTCGCGAGCGGCATTCGCACCG
>NZ_JBVIWC010000029.1:83989-97475 GCF_055594965.1 Kitasatospora sp. NPDC040550
TCCCCCCCCCCCCCCCCCCCCCCCCCCCCCCCCCCCCCCCCGCCCCCCCCCCCCCCCCCCCCCCCCCCCCCCTCCCCCCCCCCCCCCCCCCCCCCCCCCCCCCCCCCCCGGGCCCGTTCAGTGTGGCCGGTCCGCCGCCGTGCGGACCTCGGCGGTCAGGTGCAGCGGCGGGCTGTGCCGGAAGGTGAGAGTGAAGCCCACCGACTGGCCGGGCCGGAGCGGGGGTGGGGCGGGGATCATCAGGTCGGCGTCCTCGGGGGACATCGCCAGTTCACCCCGGCCGGGGACGGGCAGGCCGGCCGCCGGCACCCAGCGGCCCGCCGCGCCCTGGTGCAGGTGCCGCTTGAGGGTGATCGTTCCGCCGAACTCCCATTCGGCGCCGGTGAGTTCGTCGGGTACGTCGCCCGGGTTGCGGATCGTGAAGAAGGCCGCGGTGGCGGTGGCCGCGCCGGCCGTGGGCAGCAGCACCCAACCGGGGCCGGCCTCCACCGGGCGGGGGCCGCCGGCGCCGCCGACCGCCGTCCAGCCGCTGAGCAGGGCCAGGGCGAGCGCCGCCGCGCCGACCGGTGGGCCGACCGTCCGCAGCCGGTCGAGCGGCCTGGACATCCTCACCGCGGACCTCCCGCCGCCCGGCCGGCCCGCGCCCGGCCTGCCGTCGTTCGGGTGCCCGCCGAGCCGCTTCCGGTCGCCAGACCTCCCGCCGCCCGGCCGCGCCCCGGTTCCCAGGTGCGCAGCCGCAGGCTGTTGCCCACCACCAGCAGCGAGCTGAGCGACATCGCCACCGCCGCCAGCATCGGGTTCAGCAGCCCGACGGCCGCCAGCGGGATCAGCACCAGGTTGTAGCCGAAGGCCCAGAGCAGATTGGCCCGGATCGTGGCGAGGGTCTGCCGGGCCAGCCGCACGGCGTCCACCACCGCCTCGATGTCGCCGCGCACCAGGGTCAGCCCGGCCGCGCCGATCGCGGCGTCGCTGCCGGAGGCCAGCGCCACCCCGAGGTCGGCCGAGGCCAGCGCGACCGCGTCGTTGACGCCGTCGCCGACCACCGCCACCGTCCTTCCGGCGGCCCGCAGTTCGGCCACCACCTCGGCCTTGCGCTCGGGCGAGGCCGAGTCGTGCACCCGCTCGATGCCCAGCTCGGCGGCCACTGCCCGGGCCGCGCCCGGGCCGTCCCCGGTCAGCAGGACGGTCTCCAGGCCCATCCCGCGCAGCCGGTGGAGGGCCCGCCAGCTGCCGGAGCGCAGGGTGTCACCGACCGCCAGGACGGCCGCGGCCCGTCCGTCCAGCTCCACCAGGACGGCGGTGCGGCCCGCCGTCCCGGCCGCGGTCACCGCCGCGGCGAGCTCCGGGGGCAGCGCGTCGCCGTCGCCGTCGCCCTTGCCGTCCGGCCGGACGGCCCGGACCGCACGGCCCTCGACGGTGCCGGACACCCCGAGCCCGGTGGTGGCGGCGAAGCCGTCCACCGGGGGGAGCGTCCCGCAGCGCTCCCGGGCGGCGGCCGCGACGGCCCGTCCGATCGGGTGCTCCGAGCGGTGCTCGACCGCGCCCGCCAGCCGCAGCACCTCCGTCTCGGCGCACCCCTCGGCGACCGTCACCGCCGTCAGTTCCATCCGGCCGGTGGTCAGCGTGCCGGTCTTGTCCACCACCACGGTGTCCACCCGGCGCAGGCTCTCCAGCACCTCGGGGCCGCGCACCAGCACGCCCAGTTCGGCGCCGCGCCCGGTCGCCGCCAGCAGCGCCGTCGGGGTGGCCAGGCCCAGCGCGCACGGGCAGGCCACCACCAGGACGGCGACCGCCGCCGTGACGGCCGCCTGCGGGGCCGCGCCCGCGCCCAGCCAGAAGCCCAGGACGCACACCGCGACCGCCAGCACGCAGGGCACGAAGACCCCGGCCACCGCGTCCGCCAGCCGCTGCGCCCGGGCCTTGCCGGCCTGGGCCTCGGCCACCAGGGCGGTGATCCGGGCCAGTTGGGTGTCCGCGCCGACGGCGGTGGCGCGCACCACCAGGGCGCCGCCGACGTTCACCGTCGCCCCGGCCACGGCGTCCCCGGGGCCGACCTCCACCGGCACGCTCTCCCCGGTCAGCAGGCTCAGGTCGAGCGCCGAACCGCCCTCCACCACCACCCCGTCGGTGGCCACCCGCTCGCCCGGCCGCACCACGAACTCCTGCCCGGGAAGCAGCAGTTCGACGGGGATCAGGCGCTCCTCGCCGTCCTCCGCGCGGACGCACACCTGCTTGGCGCCCAGTTCGGCCAGTGCCCGCAGCGCGGAGCCGCTGCGTCGGCGCACCCGGCCCTCCAGCAGCCGCCCGGCCAGCACGAACAGCGGCACCCCGACCGCCGCCTCCAGGTAGACGTGCGCCGCGCCGCCGCCGTCGGCGGTCAGCGAGAACGGCATCCGCATGCCCAACTCCCCGGCCCCGCCCAGGAACAGCGCGTACGCGGACCAGCCGAAGGAGGCCACCACGCCCAGGCTGACCAGGGTGTCCATGGTCGCGGCGGCGTGCCGCAGCCCTTGCAGGGCGCGCCGGTGGAAGCCGGCCGACCCCCAGGTCACCACCGGCACGGCCAGGGCGAAGCAGACCCACTGCCAGGCGGTGAACTGCAGTGCGGGCACCATCGACAGGGCCAGCACCGGGACGGCCAGCAAAGCGGTGACCAGCAGCCGCCGGCGCTCGTCCGGCTCCTCCTCCGACAGGCCGCCGAGCACCCCGGACGTCGCCAACTCGGCCGTGTAACCGGCCCGTTCGACGGCCGCGACCAGCTCGTCCACGGACACCCCGGCCGGGTGCAGCACCCGGGCCCGGCCGGTCGCCAGGTTCACCCCGGCCGTCACCCCGTCGATCCGGCCCAGCCGCTTCTCCACCCGGCCCACGCAGGCCGCGCAGGTCATTCCGCCGACCGCCAGATCGGTGGACACCAGTTCCCCGGTGTCCGCCCCCGCGACCGGGCTCACCGCATCCCGCCCATGTCGTGCCCGCCCGTGCCGGGCGACGAACCGCCGCCCCGGCTCGGCGTCAGCCCCGGAGCCACCGGCCCCGCCTGCCGCCCCACCGCGTACGAGACCACGAACACCACCACCAGCAGCAGGGCGAACCCCACCAGCACACTCAACGGCCGGACACCCGGCGATTTCGGCTTCACCCCCCACCAGTCGGACGGCCGGAGCGGTCGGTTCCCGAACCTCCCGAGCCGAACGGGTGGCGCTCGTCACGATCGCCACCGCCGTCCGGGCGTCGTACGATCGTCTGCGTGCCGAGGACCGGCACGGATGACGACATCCGGGGGGATGACGATGCTGACGACGAAGCAGAGGAAGACGCGCGCAATGACCGTGGCGGCCGCGGTGCTGGGGGCCTCGGTGGCGTGCGCCGGGGCGGCGTGGGCGCAGCCGGCCGACGGACCGGCGGCGGATGAGCCGTTCGGCCGGCCCGGGACGGGCCGGATCCTGCCGCCGACCCCGGACGAGGACACCATGTTCTCGATCCCGGACTGGATCGGGAACGGCAGCGCGGTGACGGCCTCGGTGATCGAGTCGCTGCCGATCTCCGTCACCGTCGGCTGCCAGGGCGGCGGTTCGGCGCAGGTCCACGTCGGCGGCCTGGCCCCGGCCGACTTCACGGTGCAGTGCCCGGTGGACTCGGTCGGCGTCGGCTCGGTGGAGATCCCCGCCCGGGCGGGCCGGGACTTCCAGTTCACCGTGCACACCTCGGACCCGTCGATCCACTGGGGCATCAACGCCCTCCAGGTCCGCCCCGCCCCGCCGACCGACTGACGCCGGGCGGGCGGCCCGACGCCGGGTTCAGCTTCGCACGCTCCGCGGGCCCGTCACGGCGGCGCCCAACGCGCCCACCCGGGAGCGCAGTTCGCGGTCGGCGGTGACCACCAGGCAGGCCCGCGCCGGATCCCCGGTGCGGGCCTCCCGGACCAGTTCCACGATCCGGTCGTCGCCGCTGCCCGCCGCCGGCACCACCCGGACCTCCGGCAGTCCGGTGACGCCCCGGGCCGCGCCCTCGACCACCAGCACCACCTCCAGCGGGCCGGGGTGCTCCGGCACGCCCCGGGCGGCCACGGCGACCAGGGCGTCGCGGAGGCGTTCGGCGGCGCCGCGCCGGTCGCGCCACCAGCCGTCGGGGACCGAGCCGACCACGTTCGCGCCGTCCACCACGAGCAGGGGTGGCGACGCGACCTCGTCATGTTCCATGACGGTCAAGCCTGTCATGCCGCAGCAGCGCCCCACCCTGGCGGTCCGCTCGCGCGAGCGCGCCGCTCAGGAGGGCGCCGTCCGTTGGTCCGTCAGGGTGATCCGGATGCCGACGGTACCGCGCTCGCCGCGCCGCAGCCGGCTGCCGAGCAGGGTGAGCACGCCGAGCAGCCCGTACTTCTGGCGCAGCAGGGTGCGGTAGGCGGCGGTGCGCTCGGGGGTGAGGAGTTCGGCGGTGGCCGGGTACTGGTCGCCGGTCGGGCGGCCCTTGACGTCGCAGGGGCCGACCAGGACGTCGGCCCGGTTGCGGATCCGCTTGACCTTCCAGGAGTCCGTGACGGTCCAGACGCCGAGCGCCTCCCCGTCCCGGACCACCCACACCGGGGTCGGCACCGGGGTGCCGTCCTTCTTGTAGGTGGTGACGAGCAGGTAGTTGCCGGAGGAGAGGCTGACGATCCGGGCGAGCCGGGCCGCGGCGGCGGGGTCGGGCGTGGTCATGGCCGAGAGTCTACGAGGTGGGAGGGCCGTGGCCGGTCATCGGAACCGTGCGAGGGTGCTCGGCCTGGCCGGCTCCGGGGTCAGCCGTCCCGGCGGGGTCGGGTACCGAGGAGGACGGCTCGGGCGCGGCGGGTGAGGCGGCGGGCGGCGCGGCCGCCGACGCCGGTGGCGCCGATCCGGGAGACACCGGTGCCGAGGCCCGTGCCGGTGCTGCCGCCGGTGGACCCGGGGCCGGCCGGCTTGGGCGCGGCGGCCGCGGCGGCCGTGGCGGGGGCCGTGCGGGCGGCGGCGAGGGCGGCGCGGCGCCGGGCGGAGCCGCGGGCGGTGCCCCAGACGGCGAGTCCGGTGGCGACGGCGGCGCCGGTCCAGAGGGCGGGGGCGAGGATGGAGTCGTTGCCGTCGAGGACGGGGGTGCGGGACCAGGGCGGCAGGTCGGCCTCGCTGTCGGCGGCGGCCTGCGGGGCGCCGCCGGAGGGGGCGGCGGGTGCGCCCGGCGCGCCGTCCTTGGCGGCGCCCTTCGGCGCGGCGAGGTCCTCGACCAGCTGCCCTACCGGCTGGACCTTGCCCGCCGCGGCGAAGCCCCAGTCGAGCAGGCTGGCGGCCTCGTCGTAGACCTTGCCCTGCGCCTCGGGGTGCATCACGGTGACCAGCAGGGTGCGGCCGCCGCGTTCGGCGGCGCCGGTGAAGGTGGCGCCCGCGTTGGTGGTGTAGCCGTTCTTGACGCCGATCAGGCCGGGGTACTTGCCGAGCAGCCGGTCGGTGTTGGCGATGTCGAAGGCGGTGCGCTGCCCGGTGGTCTTGTCGAGTCCGCCGGGGAAGCGGGCGGTGCGGGTGGCGCAGTAGGACCGGAAGTCGGCGTTGCGCAGCCCGGCGCGGGCGAACAGGGTGAGGTCGTACGCGGAGGAGACCTGGCCGTCCATGTCGTAGCCGTCGGGGGAGACCACCTTGGTGTCCCGGGCCTGGAGGGACTGGGCGCGGTCCTGCATGTCCCGGACGGTCTGCTGGACGCCGCCGTTCATGTGGGCCAGGACGTGCACGGCGTCGTTGCCGGAGCTGAGGAAGACGCCCCGCCAGAGGTCCTCGACCCGGTACGGCAGGTTCTCCTTGACGCCGACCAGGCTGCTGCCGACGCCGAGGTCGGCGAGTTCGGCGGGGGTGACCCGGTGTTCCGCGGCGCGGTCGAGCTTGGGCAGCACGGTGTCCGCGAACAGCATCTTGAGGGTGCTGGCCGGGGGCATCGGCTGGTGGGCGTCGCGCGCGGCGAGCACCTCGCCGGTGCCGGCGTCGGCGACCAGCCAGGAGCGGCCGGTCAGTTCGGCGGGCAGGGCGGGGGCCCCGGCCAGCGGCGCGACCTGGACGGCCGGGCGGCCGAGCCGCTCGCCGCCGACGGCGGAGGCGGCGTCCTGGGCGACGGCGGCCGGGGCGCCGGCGGCGAGCACCAGGGCGGAGGCGGCGGAGGCGGCCGCGACCCTGGCGACGGACGGTGGTTTCTGCTGCGATTTCCGCTGCACACGCTTTGGCTGCACACCGCGAACGTACCGGCGCCGCGGTCGGGCCGCCGTGCCTGCTGCTCCGTCCGGAGGGAGGGCGGGGCGCGACTTTGGTCAACGCCGGTCGCACCGAAAGTCGGTTGGGTGCGGGCCCGGGGATTCCTAGGCTCGGGAGCATGAAGACCCTGCTCGGTTACCTCGGTTTCGTCCTGATCCTGGGCGGTGGCACCGGCCTGCTGGCCGACCACCTCGGGGGCTTCCGGCTGTTCGGCTTCGTCCGCTTCCTGGTGCCGGACGGCCACGAGACCGCCGGGTACGCCGTGCTGCTGGTGCTCGGCGCCCTGCTGGCGATCCCCGCCGCCCGGCGGGGGTAAGGCCTGACTCCCGGCCCTGCGGCTCAGGCGCCGGTGCCCGCGGCCACCCCGTCGAGCAGGACGGCCAGGCCGGTGCGGAAGGCGTCCCGGTCGTCGTCCCCGGGGGCGGCGCCGGCCGCGCTCTGGAGGGCGGTCAGCAGTGGGAAGCGCTGCGGGAAGTCCGGCGCCAGTTCGGCGAGCCGGGCGGAGCGGGTGGTCCACCACTCCTCGTCCGTGATGCCGGTGGCGGCCGCCGCGCCGCGGGCGTCGGCGGTGGTGGCGGCCGTGCCGCGGACGAACTGCCAGAGCGCCGCGACCGCCCCGCGCAGCCGTCCGGGGGGCAGGCCGGCGGGCCGCAGCGCGGTCAACAGGTGCTCCATGGCGGCGAGTTCGGCCGGGCCGAGGACGGGGCGGGCCTGCGAGACCTGGAGCACCCAGGGGTGGCGCAGGTAGCAGGAGTACAACTCCTCGGCCCAGGCGGTGACGGCGGCCCGCCAGTCGTCGAACCGCGCCGGTCCGGCGGGGAGTTCGGCGGATGTTCCGGTGGGGAGTTCGGCGAGCACCCGGTCGTGCATCAGGTCGAGCAGTTCGGCCTTGCCGGGCACGTAGGTGTAGAGCGCCATCGCGGTGCGGCCGAGCCGTTCGCCCACGGCGCGCATCGACAGGGCGGCCATTCCCTCGGCGTCGGCCACCGCGATTCCGGCGGACACGATCGCGTCCACACTCAGTCCCGGTTTCGGGCCGCTGCGCCCGGTGCGGGGTTCCCCGGGCTGCCCCCACAACAGGGCGAGCGAGCGGTGGGCGTCTCCCTGCCCGGCGTAGACGGTCATCCCGGCATCTCCTTATGGCGTAAAGTATCCTCGTGCGAGCAACTGTTTATGCCGTAAGTTATCAGGATTCCGCACAGCGAGGGGTTACCCGATGACTCTGCCCGTCACCTTCATCGAGGTCGTAGCGGTCGACCGGATCACGCCGCGCACCGCCCGGATCGTCTTCGAGGCGCAGGCCCTGGACGACACCGTGGGCGGCACGCCCGACCAGCAGCTCAAGCTCTGCTTCCCGCGCCCGGGGCAGCGCGAGCCGGAGCTCCCGGCGCGCCAGGACGACCCGATGGGCTGGTACCAGGCCTACCTGGCGATCCCCGAGGCGGACCGCCCGGTGCTGCGCAGCTTCACCCTGCGCCGCAGGCACCCCGGCACCCGGCGGATCGAGATCGACTTCGTGCTGCACGGCGACACCGGCCCGGCCGCGGCCTGGGCGCTGCGGGCCGCGCCGGGGGACCGGCTCGGCATGGTCGGGCCCTCCGACCTGTACGCCCCGCCGGTCCCGTTCGCCCAGGCCGCGGCGGCGGCCGACTGGGTGCTGCTGGCCGGCGACGAGACCGCCCTGCCGGCCGTGGCGACGCTGCTGGAGGCCCTGCCGGAGGGGGTGCGGGCGTACGCCTGGATCGAGGTCGCGGACCGGGCGGAGCGTCAGGAACTGGCGACCCGGGCCGACCTGGAGGTGCGCTGGCTGCACCGCGACGGTGCGGCCCCGGGCGCCCCGCTGGCCTCGGCGTTCCAGGGCGGCGCGCTGCCGGGCGGGCGGCCCTTCGTCTGGTTGGCCGGGGAGGCGGGGGCGGTGCGGGCGCTGCGCCGCTGCCTGGTGGAGGAGCACGGGGTGCCGAAGTCGGACATCGACTTCACCGGCTACTGGCGCCACCGGCTGACCCAGGACGACGCCCCGACGGCAGAGGACCTGGCGGACGCCCGGGAACGACTGGGGTGAACTCTCCGGCCGCCCCGTTCGTTCTGCGTGCCGAGCGCTGTTTCGAAGGCCGTCGACGGGGAAGAAGAGTCGCGGTGTCGACAAAGAGGCAGCAGGTGGGCGGGGTGGCGATGTTCCGCCAATGTCCAGAGTTCGCCACTGACGTTTTTGTGGCTGCGGAAGCCTGTTTTGACCGTCCCTGACCGGCTCTGATCGGTGAAAAAGGGGCGATGACGGCCGGATTTATACTGTGTATTTTACTTACTGATGGTCATTTTTACTTTCTGATGGGGTTTTAACCCCTTGTCGTGGTCGTGCCGGATGCGCTGGAATGCGTCCGCTGTCGGGACGCGCGGTCCGGAGCAACCACGCGTCCGACCAGGATTCGCGTAGGCTGGATCGTGCAACCTGACGTCTCATCAGACGAAAGGATGTCCATTGATCGGCTGGCGCAAGACCCAGCTAGCAGCCGCCGTCACCGTCACCGCCGCGTCCATGGTCCTGAGCCTCGGGACCATCGCGAGCGCAGCCCCGACCCAGGATCCGCAGAACGCCCAGGCGGCGTCCTCGGACGGGTCGCCGGCACCGGTGATCGTGATCCTGAAGGACCAGATAGCGGACGCCCCGGCCGACCACGGTCACCTCGGCGCCCGTCAGCAGAAGACCGCCAGCGCGCAGAAGCCGCTGCTGGACAAGGTCAAGGCCAACGGCGGCTCCGACGTCAAGAGCTTCGTGGTCGGCAACGCCTTCTCCGCCACGGTCAGCCCGGCGCTGCGCGCCTCGCTGCTGTCCGACCCGGCGGTCGCCGCCGTGGTTCCGGACGCCCAGGTCCAGGTGGCCCCGGTCGCCTCGACCACGGCCAAGAAGGCGGACACCGCGGCCACGGCCTCCGGCAAGTCCGGCGACGCGTCGAAGGCCGTTTCGGGCAGCAACGGCCAGGGTTCCCAGGAGAACGCGACCAACACGGTCTGCCCCTCCGACCCGTCCAAGCCGCTGCTGGAGCCCGAGGGCCTCTACTCGGTCCGTGCCTACAGCGGCAACGGCAACCCCGGCGTGGAGAACCTGGCCACCGGCAAGGGCGTCAAGGTCGCCTACATCGCCGACGCGCTCGACCCGAACAACCCGGACTTCATCCGGGCCGACGGTTCGCACGCCGTGGTCGACCACCAGGACTTCTCGGGTGAGGGCTGGGACGCGCCGAGCGGTGGCGCCGAGGCCTTCGGCGACGCCTCGGCGGTCATCGCCCAGGGCCGTCAGACCTACGACGTCTCGCAGTTCGTCAACGCCTCGCACCCGCTGCCGGCCGGCTGCAACATCCACATCCGCGGCCTCGCCCCGGACGCCGACCTGGTCGCCCTCAAGGCCGGCGGCGAGATGATGTCCAACTCGTCGATCCTGCAGTCCATCGACTACGCGGTGCGGGTCGCCCACGTGGACGTGCTGAACGAGTCCTTCGGCGGCAACGTCACCCCGGACAGCGGCGCCCACGACACCATCGCGCTCTTCAACGAGCAGGCCGTCAAGGCCGGTGTCACCGTCGCCGTCTCCACCGGTGACGCCGGCATCAGCGGCACCATCGGCACCCCGGCCACCGACCCGTACGTGATCTCGGTCGGCGCGTCGACGGACAACCAGAACTACCAGCAGACCGGCTACGCGGCCTCCAAGTTCTCCAACAAGACCTGGAGCAACAGCCGGATCTCCGCGCTCTCCTCGGGCGGCTTCACCATGGCCGGCCGCACCCTCGACCTGGTCGCCCCGGGCGAGTCGGACTGGGCGCTGTGCACCGCTGACACCACCAAGTACGCGGACTGCACCAACTTCAACGGCAAGGGCTCGACCATCCAGCCCTTCGGCGGCACCAGCCAGGCCGCCCCGTTCGTCACCGGTGCCGCGGCCCTGGTCATCCAGGCCTACCGCGACACCCACGGCGGCGACTCGCCGTCCCCGGCGCTGGTGAAGAAGTTCATCACCGGCACCGCCACCGACCTCGGCGTCCCCGCCGAGGAGCAGGGCGCCGGTCTGCTGAACGTCCGGGCCGCCGTCGAGGCCGCCCGCGGCTACGACGACGGCGACGGCACCGACGGTGCCCGCACCGTCGTGGTCAACACCGGCCAGGTCAACATCTCCGGCACCCCCGGTTCGACCCACACCGCCGACGTCTCCGTCACCAACACCAGTGACGAGCCGCAGTCGGTGAGCGCCACCACCCGCAGCTTCGCGCCGCAGGCCACCAACCAGCAGGTCGTCAAGCTGGACTCGGCCTCGACCGACACCTTCAAGTACGCCACCAACGGTGCCGACTGGGTGCAGAAGCAGGTCAAGTTCACCGTTCCGGCCGGTGCCGACCGCCTCGCGGCGTCGATCGCCTGGCACGGCGGCCCGAACCCGGTCACCAACGGCCCCGTGGTCCGCATGACGCTGCTCGACCCGTCGGGCCGCTTCGAGACCAACACCCGTCCGCAGGGCGGCGCCACCCCGGCCAACTTCGGCCTGGTCGACGTCCCGCACCCGGTGGCCGGTGAGTGGACCGCCATCATGTACACCCCGGCGGGCAAGGCCGGCTACACCGGCGACGTCCAGTTCGGCACCTCCACCCAGCGCGCGGTCCCGGCCGGCGCGGTGAGCCCGAACACCACCGAGCTGCAGCCCGGTCAGACCAAGACCCTCAAGGTCCAGCTGACCACCCCGGCGACCAGCGGTGACAGCAGCGAGGCGGTCCTCGTCTCCAGCTCGAACGGCAACACCACCAGCGTCCCGGTCGTGCTGCGCAGCCTCGTCCCGGTCAAGGACGGCAAGGGCAGCTTCACCGGCACCATCACCGGTGGCAACGGCCGCGGCTCCTCGCCGACGCAGATGTTCGCCTACGGCTTCGACGTCCCGAAGGGCCAGAAGGACCTGCGGGTCGGCGTCACCGTCGGCAAGGACGCGAACCTGTTCATGCAGGGCGCCCTGATCAGCCCGAACGGAACCCCGGTCGACATCGAGGGCAACACGCTGTTCGACGCCCAGGGCAACCTGACCGGCGCCGCCAACGGCGTCTCGGCCACCACGATCAACCCGGCCGAGGGCCACTGGCGCTTCGTCCTGAACGTGCTCGGCCCGGTCAGCGGCCAGCAGCTCGCGCAGGACTTCGCCGGCACCATCGCGTTCAACCAGAACCAGGCCACCGCGGCCGGTCTGCCGAACGACCCGAAGACGAAGCTGGCGGCCGGCAAGCCGGTCACCGTCAACGTCAACTACACCAACAACACGGTCGCCACCCAGTCGATCGCGGCCGACGGCCGCCTCGACAAGCGCGTCGACCTGCCGCTCGTCCCGCAGGGTGCCTCGGCCAGCGTCAACCTGCCGCTGAGCCTGACCTCCTCGGTGCCGAGCTTCCTGGTGCCGCCGAGCACCGACCAGCTCAAGGCCGTGGCGGCGTCCTCGACGCCGGCGCAGATCGAGCTGAGCGCCACCACCGCCTCGCCGGACCTCTTCGGTGACCTCAAGAAGGCCCAGGACGGCTCCGCCATCTCGGTCGCCACCTCCAAGGGCAGCGCCGAGCAGCCGATCGTCCCCGGTTCCTGGGGCACCTTCGTCCAGCAGATCGGCCCGTTCGGCCCCGCCGGCGCGCCGAAGGGCACCTCCAGCATCACCGCCACCGCGCACACCCTGGCGTTCGACCCGGCGCTGACCTCCAGCACCGGTGACCCGTACGCCGCCGCGGTGAACGCCACGGCCCCGGCCGCCGCCCCGGTGACCGTCGCCCCCGGCGCCACCGGCTCGCTGCAGGTGACCGTGACCCCGACCGGCCCCAAGGGCAGCACGGTCAAGGGTCTGCTCTACCTGGTGTCCGGCCCGACCTTCGTGCCGACCGCCAACAACAGCCTCGGCACCACCGGTGCGGTGCTCGCGGCGATCCCCTACAGCTACACGGTGAACTGACGCTCAACCAGTTCAGCGCGACCGTCTGAGGCCGAGGCCGTCCCGGAGTTCCGGGGCGGCCTCGGCTGCTTCCGTGCCGCGCCCGGTGTCCCGGTGCCGCACCCGCGGTTCCGTGCCGCGCCCGGCGGGTGGCGGAACCGCCGGGGTTGGCGGCCGGTGGAGCCGGGCAGGAGGCTCAGAGCTGACCGAAATGACCATCTACCGGATCTGGAGCGGGAGTTGAACGAGGCGATCAAGCACAGCGAGATCGAGGTGAACGGTGTCCGGCTGCACCTCGCGGAACAGGGCGAGGGGCCGCTGGTCCTGCTGCTGCACGGCTTCCCGGAGAGCTGGTACTCCTGGCGCCACCAGTTCGCGCCGCTCGCCGCGGCCGGGTACCGGGTGGTCGCGCCCGACCAGCGCGGCTACGCCCGCAGCGCGCAGCCGACGGCCGTGGACGCGTACACCCTGCTCCACCTGGTCGGCGACGCGACCGCGCTGATCGGTGCGCTGGGTGCCGAGCGGGCCGTGGTGGTCGGGCACGACTGGGGCGCGCCGGTCGCCTGGGCCACCGCTGCCCTGCGGCCCGACCTGGTGCGCGGGGTCGCCGGGCTGAGCGTGCCGCCGCTGCCGCTGGGCGGCCCGGCGCCGCTCCCGGCCGCCCGGGAGAACTGGGGCGAGGGCTTCTACCAGATCTACTTCCAGGAGCCCGGCCGGGCCGACGCCGAACTGGCCGCCGACGTCCGGACCAGCCTGCGGCGCATCCTGTGCGGCATCCAGCCCGACGGCAGGCCGCGCCCGTGGATCGTCCCCGAGGGCAAGAAGCTGCTGGACACCGTCCCGGAGCCGGAGCGGCTGCCGGCCTGGCTCACCGAGGCCGACCTCGACGCCTTCGAGGCCGACTACGCGACCCACGGCGAGCGGGCCTTCACCGGCGGCCTCAACTGGTACCGCAACCTGGACCGCAACGCCGAACTGCTGGCCGCCTTCAACGGCGTGACGGTCGACGTGCCCGCGCTGTACGTCGCGGGCGAGCAGGACCTGGTCAACGCGATGGTGCCGCCGGAGGCGCTGGCCCACCTGCTGGGCCGGCTGCCCAGGCTGCACCGGCACCTCCGGCTGCCGGACACCGGCCACTGGACCCAGCAGGAGCGCCCGGCCGAGGTCAACGAGGCGCTGCTGGAGTTCCTCAAGAGCCTCGACTAGCGGGCGCTCCGTCGGGGGTGGGGGGGGGGGGGGGGGGGGGGGGGGGGGGAGGGGGGGGGGGGGGGGGGGGGGGGGGGGGGGGGGGGGT
>NZ_JBVIWC010000029.1:97485-102653 GCF_055594965.1 Kitasatospora sp. NPDC040550
CTCCCCCCTTCCCCCCCCCCCCCCCCCCCCCCCTCCCCCCCCCCCCCCCCCCCCCCCCCCCCCTCCTCCTGCCCTCCCCGCCCCCGGACTCGTAGGCGGCGATCACCGCCTGGGCGCGGTCCCGGACGTCGAGCTTGCCGAAGATGCTGGTGATGTAGTTCTTCACGGTGGACTGGCTGATCTCCAGGGCCAGCGAGATCGCGGCGTTGTCGAGGCCGGTGGCGATCAGCCGCCACACCTCGACCTCCCGGGGCGTGAGTTCGCCGGTACCGACGGCCGCCGGCGGCGGGGTGGCGGCGGCCGGCGCCCGGACGTAGGTCGAGATCAGCCGGGTGAGCAGCCGCGGGGCGACCACCGCCTCCCCGGCGTGCACCGTCCGGATCGCCGCACCCAGCTCCTCCGGGGAGACGTCCTTGGGCAGGAAGCCGTGGGCACCGGCGCGCAGCGCGGCCACCACGTACTCGTCCATGTCGAAGGTGCTCAGCGCCAGGACCCGGCAGCCGGGCAGCTCCCGGGCCAGCCGCTCGGTCGCGCCGACGCCGTCCAGCACGGGCATCCGGATGTCCATCACCACGACGTCGGGGCGCAGCCGGAGGGCGGCGGCGACGGCCTGTTCGCCGTCCTCGGCCTCGCCGACCACGGTCAGGGACGGGTCGGGGGAGAGGATCAGCGACAGGCCGCGGCGGACCAGTGGCTGGTCGTCCACGAGGAGCACCCGGATCGCGGGGTCGGTGCCGGTTCGGGTGGGACCGGCGGTGGTGGGGTCGGTCATCGCGCCGCCA
Organism: Kitasatospora sp. NPDC040550; assembly: GCF_055594965.1. Taxonomy (NCBI): domain Bacteria; kingdom Bacillati; phylum Actinomycetota; class Actinomycetes; order Kitasatosporales; family Streptomycetaceae; genus Kitasatospora; species Kitasatospora sp. NPDC040550. Next base: position 98,268 of record NZ_JBVIWC010000029.1, read on the forward strand.
CCTGCCCCTGCTGGACGGCCGCCTCGGCCGATTCGTCGCCGGTCAGCGGGAGCTCGGCGGTCACGGCGAAGCCGCCGCCCGGCTGCGGGCCGGTCGTCAGGGTGCCGCCGTGCAGGGCGACCCGCTCGCGCATGCCGACCAGGCCGTACCCGGCCCGGCCGGTGGGCTCGGGCGGCGGCGCGCCGCCGCCGTCGTCCCGCACCTCGACGGTCACCCGGTCCGGGTGGTAGGCGAACCGGACGGTGGCCCGGGCGGGCCCGGCGTACTTGCGGGCGTTGGTGAGGCCCTCCTGGACGATCCGGAAGACGGTCAGGCCGAGGGTGGGCGGCAGCGGGCGCGGGGAGCCCTCGACGGTGAACTCGGTCGGCAGCCCGGCCACCCGGGACTCGTCAACGAGCCGTTCCAGGTCCGCCTCCCCGGGCTGGGGCAGCGGTGGCGCGGCGTCCGGTTCGTCCCCGGTCCGCAGCACGTGCAGCAGCTGGCGCATCTCGCGCAGCGCCAGCCGGCCCGAGGACTCCAGGACGACCAGGGCGTCCCGGACCAGCTCCTGGTCCCCGAGGTTGGCCCGGGCGCCGCCGGCCATCAGCTGCATGGTGGTGATGTGGTGGGCCACGATGTCGTGCAGCTCCCGGGCGATCCGGCGGCGTTCGTCGGCAACCGCCCGGTCCGCCAGCAGCCGGCGGTTGTCGGCCACCTCGCGCTGCCAGCGGGCCACCGCCAGACCGGCCCCGGCCACCAGGACGGCGGCCGCCGGGTCGGAGATGAGCTGCGGCCAGATCGGGGCGTCGTAGCGCAGCTGGGTCAGCGTGGTGCTCACCGCCGTCACCACCGTGGCGGCCGCGGTCACCGGGACGCTGCGGCTCACCGCGACCGAGTACAGCGCGACGGCCAGCACCGCTCCGTAGTGCGGGCCCATCGGGGAGAGCAGGTCGGCCGCGGCCTGGAACACCAGGACGACGGCCAGGGCCGTCACCGGGCGGCTGCGCCGGGCCAGCAGCGGCAGGCCGGAGAGGACGATCACGGCGAAGCCCGGCACGGACATGCTGCGGGTGCCGGTCAACGGGCCGAGCAGCAGGTAGCCGAGCACGTCCAGGGTGCTGGCCCCGATGGCCACCAGGGCGTCCGTCTGGGTCCACGGAAGGCGGCCCGTCCACTCCTCCGGCGGCCCGTCCGTACTCGCGTCCGCCAAGGGGCGCTGACGCCCGTCCATCTGTGTTCCTCCCGGCTGACCAGCGCTGACACCGCCATTCTGGCATCGGCCGACCGGTCCGGGCGTGGTCCCCCGGGCGGAGGAGCAGGGCCCCGGACCAGGACCACGATCCCGGTCCGGGGCCGGGCGGGGGGAGCGCGGGCCCCCGGGCGGATCCTCCGACGCCCCGACGCCCCGGCACCCCTGCGGCTGATGGTCTTGGAACAGGCCGGGAACCCCCGGCGCCGAGGCCGACGTTCGCGTCCACCGACCGGAGGAACAGTGATCCGCGCACTGACCGGATTCTCCACCAGACACGCCTGGAAGGTCATCGCCCTGTGGGCGGTGGTGGGCATCGGGCTGGCCGTCCTGAGCCCGATGCTGATGAGCCGGGTGACCCAGTCCCAGACCGGAGAGTTCCTGCCGCGCAGCTACGATTCGGCCGCAGCGCTGCGGATCGCCGAGCAGGACTTCGGGGTCAAGCCCGACGCCACCACCGTCACCGTGCTGGTCGCCCGGACCGACGGCAAGCCGCTCACCGCCGGCGACCAGCAGCAGATCGAGGCCGGGGCCGGCAAGCTCGCCGAACGCCGGGTCGTCATGCCCCGCAAGCCCGACGAGCCGGCCGCCCTGGTGCCCGACCACTCCCAGACCCCCCGGGTCGCCCCCGCCACGATGGCGCCCGACCGGACCTTCGAACTGCTCACCGTCGAAATGACCGGCAACTCTTCCGACGAGGGCGTCCAGAGCGTCTTCCGGGTTTTCCGGGACCAGGCCCGCGCCCAGTTCGACGGGATCGGCATGCGCACCGGCTTCACCGGCAACCTCGCCCAGGCCTCCGACACCACCGATGCCAACCGCAGCGCCGCGGTGCTCGGCCACGCCCTGCTCACCGTCCTGATCGTGCTGCTCAACGTGCTGGTGTTCCGCAGCGCGCTGGCCGCCCTGCTGCCGCTGCTCGCGGTCGCCATGGTCGGCGGCGCGGCCGGCGGCGCCGTGGCCGGTGCGGCGGCCCTCACCGGGCTCAAGCTGGACGCCTCCACCCCCGGCCTGATCAACGTCGTGCTGCTCGGCATCGGCGTCGACTACCTGCTGTTCCTGCTCTTCCGGTTCCGCGAGCAGCTGCGCGCCCGGCCCGAGCAGAACGCCCGGCAGGCCGCCGCCGAGGTGTCCGGCAAGGTCGGCACCGCGATCACCTGCGCCGCGCTGACCATCGTCGCGGCCTTCGCCACGCTGGGCGTGGCGAGCTTCGGCCAGTTCCGCTCGCTCGGCCCGGCCGTCGCCGTCGCCGTGCTGGTGATGCTGCTGGGCAGCCTCACCCTGATGCCCGCCCTGCTCGCCGCCTGCGGCCGCGCGATGTTCTGGCCCTCCCGGAGTCTGCGGCGGGTGCCGCGGCCCGGCGTGGCGGCCCGCTTCGGCGAACTCGTCGCCCGCCGCCCGCTGGCGCTGCTGCTCGGCTCGGTCGTCCTGCTCGGCACGCTGGCCGCCGGCACGGTGGGGCTCAAGATGGACTACAGCCAGCCCGACGACACCACCACCGCGGCCGCGGCCACCGCGACGGAGATCTCCCGCGCCCTGCCGGCCGGCGTCTCCGACCCGACCACCGTGTACCTGGTCGCCAAGGACGGCGGCACGCTGGACGCCAAGCGGTTCGACGGCCTCGCCGGCGAGCTCAAGAAGACCGAGGGCGTCGGCCAGGTCGGCCGGACCGTCCTCGCCGACAACCACCGCGCCGCCCGGATCGACCTCTTCCTCAACGCCGACGCGCAGAGCCAGCGGGCCCGCGACCTGGTCTCCGGCCCGGTGCGCGCCGCGGTCGCCGCGCACACCCCGGCCGGAACCGAGGCCCACGTCGGCGGCAACGCCGCGATCGTGGTCGACATCTCCACCGCCGTCGACCGCGACCTGCGCGTGGTCTTCCCGGTCGCGGCCGGCCTGATCGCGCTGATCCTGCTGCTGCTCCTGCGCAGCCTGCTCGCCCCGGTCGCCCTGCTGCTCTCCGTCGGCCTCGGCTTCGCGGCCACCCTCGGCGCCGCGACCCTGCTGTTCCAGCACGGCCTGGACCGGCCCGGTGTCTCCTTCACCCTCCCGCTGGTGCTGTTCCTGTTCGTGGTCGCCATCGGCACCGACTACAACATCCTGATCACCGACCGGATCCGCGAGGAGATGCACCGCCCCGGCCCGGCCCGCGGCGCGGTGGCCCGTGCCGTCCGGCACACCGCTCCGGCCGTCGCCACCGCGGGCCTGGTGCTGGCGGGCTCCTTCGCGACCCTGGCCACCACCCCGGGCAGCGAGCAGGTCGCCTTCGCGCTGACCCTGGGCATCCTGCTCTCCGCGCTGGTGCTGTCCCTGGTCACCGTCCCGGCGCTGGCCGCCCTGCTCGGCCGCAGCCTCTGGTGGCCGCTGCGGCCCGCCCCGCCCGCTGCCGACCGCCCGCCGGTCGCCGCCCCGCGGCCGGCCCCGGACCAGCTGCACGTCGGGTGAACCCGGGCGGTCGCGGGACGGGGCCGGGGTTCGGGGCCGGGGTTCGGGGCCGCCGCAGGACGGGACGTCCCAGGGACACCGTGCCCCTGGTGGGACGGGTGACGCGCCGTCGAGCATGATCCGTGGCCGGAAGCGGGGACCGTCGCCCAGGAGGCGTGCGGTCCCCCTGCCACGGTGGCCCGGCCGACACGAAACTCCACAGGGGGACTTTCCGTGATCAGCAACCTGTTCAAGCGCGGCGCCGTCACCGCCGGCGCGGCCTTCCTCGCCGTCTCCGTCTTCGGCGGCGTCGCGCACGCCGACCCGGGCGTTCCGTACATCAAGCCCAGCCAGCGCAGCCAGGCCGTCTCCTGCGTGCAGCAGGGCCTGCGCGAGGCCGGCTACACCATCGACGTCGACGGGATCTACGGCAACGCCACCTACGGGGCACTGACCGACTTCCAGGCCCGCCGCAACCTCCAGGCGGACGGCATCGTCGGCCCGAAGACCGGTGACCGCCTCTACTACGACTACCTCGCCAAGTCGGGGAACCTGGCCGAGATCGAGGGCTGCGGCTACCTCATCCCCACCACCCACTGAGGACCGGTACCCGCCTGACGGCCCGGGGGGGGGGGGGGGGGGGGGGGGGGGGGGGGGGGGGGGGGGGGGGGGGGGGGGGGGGAGGGGAAGAAGAAGGTGGGACGGGATGTTGCGACTAGAGGACAGCCCGAACG